>DATEMX010000741.1:0-7668 GCA_035275365.1 Polyangiaceae bacterium
TCGTCGATGAAGACGACCGACTGGAGCCCCAGGTTGATCTCGGCAGCGAGCTCGGCGATGTTCTGCGCTTTGTCGGTCCAGTTGATCTTCCAGGCGACGAAGTCGTCTTCGCGGAGCACCATCTCGGGGTGTCGGCGGATGGCCTCGAGCGCGACCGACTCTTCGTTTTTGCTCACGATGCCGAGGACGATCCCGCGGCGTTTCATGTTCTTCACCGCGCGCTGAAAGTCGACGAGCGCCTCGCCGACGCCGTCGTGCCCGCCGAGCCTCAGCCCTTCCCACCCGACGTCGCCCACGATACCGCTCCACAGCGTGTCGTCGAGATCGAGCACGAGCAACTTGCGCGCGCCGCCCACGAGCCCCGAGAGCGCGGCCTTGATGTCGGCGGCCGCCTCGGCCATCACCGCGCGAGGCACCGCCATTTTGCCGAGGTACCACGCCTTCGGGCTCGGCGTGGCGACGCCGGCCGCGGCGAACCACCGCTCCGAGCTCAATACGAAGACGTTGCTCGTCTTCGCGAGGGCGTCGCAGAGCCGGAGATTCATGGCGAGGAGTTGGCGATTCACGCCGCCTTTGCGGGCGTCGAGCATGCCGAGCCCCCTCGACCAATACGGCAAAGACCAGGTCGGAACGAAGACGAATTTGTAGCGCGCCGCCGCACCCTCGACGAGCGCGCAAAACGCGTCGACGTCGGAGTTGAGCTCTTCTTCGGTGACCTCTTCGAACGCCATCGCGCGCGCGAAGGAAGGCACCGCCGTTTCGGCGCGCGCCCAAACCACGAGATAGTCGGACGCCTCGGGCTTCGGCTCTTGGAGGAGAACTTGCGTGACGTAGCCGTAGGGCGCGACGTCGACGCGGAGCCCCGGATCGTATCCCCCGGCGCGCAGCTCGTCGGCGAGCTCGTCGATGGTAAAGTCCGACACGATGGTGCCCGAGAAGCGCGGCGGAGCCTGCTCTCTCGCCAGCGCGGGCGAGCGAGCTCCGTTCTCGAGGTCGACGGGCACTGCGACGCCGCTCGTGGCGTGCCCGTCGGTCGCGGCTCGGAGGACGCGCGCGGGAATTCCTCCCGCCACCACGCCGTCGGCGATGTCGCTCTCGACCACACTGCCCGCGGTGATGACGGCGCCCTTGCCGATCTTGACGCCCGGCCGAAGCGTGACCCGCCCGGCGATCCAGGCGCCATCGCCGATCTCGATGGGCAGCCCCGGATCGTCGCCGGCGTGCACGAGCTCGGGCACGTCGACGTCGGACACGATGCAATGCTGACCGATCATCACGCCGTCGCCGATGCGCACGAGCGTCTTGGCGGCGATGACCGAGCCGAAGTTGATCCAGACGCCGCTTCCGATCTCGATGCGACCGCCAACGCCCGTGACCAGTTCGGCGGGCGCGAACGTGGAGTGGACGATGAAGCCGTCGCCGACGCGCACGGCGCCTCGGTTGTCGACGCGCATGCGACCGACGACGCGCGCGCCCGAGCCGACCGTGCAGTCGCGCAGAAAAACACGGGCCAGCGCGGTCTCCGACAAGAGTCGTGCCCCTTTGCGGATCTTCTCGCCAACGGTAAGGTGTCGATCGCGCTCGATTCCACGCACGATCTTGCCGAGTAGGCGCTGCTCTAACATGCTCGCTCGCATCCCTTCGAGGGGTCCATCACCTATCACGGTCACGGGCGGCGGGCTAGCCGCCGACGGGGCGCGCGAGAGGCAACTCGGTCGAGCGCGATAACGATCCCCCAGCGAGTCGCGTCTGCTATCGTGCCCGCAGGTGACGCGATGACGGCTCCGGATGTCTCAGGCTCGGCGAAGACCGCGGGCGTGACCGCTCCCGAGGCATTCCAGATCCCTTCGCTCGACGGCATCCGTGCGTTTTCGTTTCTGATTGTTTTCGTCGCGCACGCCGGCCTCGGCACGATCGTACCCGGCTACGTCGGCCTCACGGTCTTCTTCTTCTTGAGCGGGTACCTCATCACCACGCTCCTCAGGATGGAGCTCGATCGCCATGGGAGCATCAGCCTGAAGCAGTTTTATCTGCGGCGCACGCTGCGCATCTTTCCGCCCATGTATCTCGTCCTCGCCGTGGCGTGCGCGGTGCCGCTGCTCGGATGGGTGCGCGGATCGGTGCACGCCACGACCGTGCTCGTGCAGGCGGCGCACCTCACGAACTACTACATCATCAGGCACGGCTGGTGGGACGGCATCGCCCCGGGCACGTGGGTCTACTGGTCGCTCGCGGTCGAGGAGCATTTCTACCTCGTCTTTCCCCTGCTCTACATCGCGATGACGCGCTACCTCCCGTCGCGCCGCCGCCAAGCGGCCACGCTGCTCGGGCTCTCGCTCGCCGTGCTGGCGTGGCGCTGCGTCCTCGTGTTCGGTCTCCACGCTTCGAAAGACCGCGTCTATCTGGCGAGCGACACGCGCGTCGATTCCATCTTGTTCGGATGCATCCTCGCGCTCTGGCGAAACCCGATGCTCGATACCGACGGCTTCGACGACAAGGCCCTGAAGCGGACCTGGCTGCCGTTCGGCATCGTCGTCTTCCTCGCGAGCTTGGTCGTCCGCGTGCCGGAGTTCGAACAGACGTTGCGCTACTCCCTGCAGGGCGGCGCGCTCATTCCCATCTTCGTGGCTTGCATTCGTTGGCACGATCGCGGGTTCGGCCGCCTCCTCAACTGGCGGCCCGTCCGCTACGTCGGGGTCGTCTCCTACTCGCTCTACCTCATGCACACCTCGTTGCTCTGGGCGTTCGAGGAGCGGAGCACGCTGCCGCGCTTGGTGCGCGGGCCCTTGGCCTTCGCCATCCTGATGGTCCTTGCCGCGCTCATGCACCGCTACGTCGAGAAGCCGTGCGCCCGGCTTCGCCGCGAGATCACCCGCCTCATGGGGCCCGAGGCGACCCGCGCTGGCCGGACCGGCGCGAAGCCCATGGCCGCCTAGTACTACTGCTGCAAACTTTGGCAGGAGCAGATCACGATCGTCCAAAATGGCTGAGACCCAACGTAAAATACGGCCCGCTCCGACGATCGATCTGGCACGCGAGAAATTCGCAGCAGTAGTGCTAGCCCGAGGAGCGCGCGCGATGAGCCATTCATGAACAACCATCCTCGCATTGGTTTTTTCACCGAACGGCAGGTGGGCATCGGGAGCGCCGCAGCCGCGATCGAACCGCACTTGCGGAACCGTCCCAACACCACGTGGACGAACGTGACCTACCAGGAGCCAGGCGGGTTCGTCGAGCGCCTCAAGCTGCCGGGGCGCCTGGGAGGCACGCTGCGCGGCTTCTTGCAAACAGGCGGCGCGCTGCGGCGAGGCCCCTTCGACGCGCTCTTCTTTCTCACCCACAACCCGGCGGTCTTCCGACAGCAGGAGATGGGTCGAACACCGACGGCGCTGTGGACCGACGTCACCCCTGCTCTTCTCGACGCGCAAGCCGACCAATACGCACACCCCGTCGACGATCGCTCATCGGTCCGCGCGTTGAAGAAGGCGCTGGTGCAGCGGACCTTTCGCCGCGCCGCGCTCTGTCTCGGGTGGTCCGAATGGGCGCGGCGCTCGTTCGTCGCCGATTACGGCGTGCCCGAAGAGAAGACCGGCGTGGTGCCGCCCGGCATCGACCTCGCTCGCTGGACGATGACCGAACGATCCCTCGCCGGCGCCCTGCCTCGCGTGCTCTTCGTCGGCGGCGACTTCGCGCGCAAGGGGGGCGACCTCTTGCTCGAGGTGTTCCGCGCGCATTTTCGCGGGCGTTGCGCGCTCGACATCGTTACCCGCGATCCGATCGCCGAAGAGGACGGCGTGTCGATCCACCACGGCCTCAATGCGACGTCCCCTCGCCTACTCGACCTCTACCGGGCTGCCAGCGCCTTCGTGCTCCCCACCCGCGGCGATTGCTTCTCCATCGCCTCGATGGAAGCGATGGCGGTCGGGCTCCCCGTCGTCGTCTCCAAGGTGGGCGGCATTTCCGAGATCGTGCTCGAAGGCGAAACTGGCCATCTCATCGGGCCGGGCAACGGGCCCGATCTCAAAAGCGCCATCGAATCGCTGCTCGGCGACGCCGAGCGCCGTCGCCAAATGGGCGTCGCCGGTCGCCGGCGCGTCGAAGATCGCTTCGACGCGCAGAAGACCGCCGATCGGCTGTTCGCGCTCCTGACTACGATCGCCAGCGAAGGTCGTCGTCGATGAGACCGCGCTTTTGCAGACCCTGGATGGTCTTGAGGCGATAGTAGCGAGGGCCCAGCCACTCTTCCTTGCTGAGCTCGGCCTGCTTGTATGCCTGGTAGAGCTCCTCGATGCCCTTTCGCAGCGTCCAGCGAGGCTTGAACGCCGGCAGGCGCGTCGCGATCTTGTCGAAATCAACGCGGTAGTTGCGCGTGTCGGGCGAAGCGCCGGCCGCGAAGGCCACCTCGCAGTTGGGGACCACTTCGGCGACCATGTTGGCGACGTCGCGAATGCGGAAGTTCTCGGAGGTGGCGCCGACGTTGAAGGCCTCGTTGTGGATCGCTTCGATGGGCGCCGTGAGGCACACCTCGAAGGCCAAGATGATGTCCCTCAGGTGAACGAGCGGGCGCCAAGGCGTGCCGTCGCTCTGGAGCAGGACCTTGCCCGTGGTGATGGCGTGACCGACCAAGTTGTTGACCACGATGTCGGCGCGCAGGCGCCTCGACACGCCGTAGGCCGTGGCGTTACGCAGGTAGACCGGCGAAAATGAAGCGTCGGCCAACCTGGCGACTTCTTGCTCGACCAACACCTTCGACTCGCCGTAGGGAGTCTGCGGGAAGAATGCCGCCTTTTCGTCGACGTGTTTGTCGCCACCCGCGCCGTACAAGCTGCACGACGAAGAGAACAGGAACCTTCGCACGCCTGCGTCTTTGGCGGCTCGCGCCAAGCGAACCGAGGCGTGCTGGTTGATGTCGTAGGTGAGCTGCTTGTTCACGTCGCCGAGCGGATCGTTGGATAGCGCTGCCATGTGGGCCACGGCTTCGAAGCCCGCGAGGTGATCGGCCGTCACCTCGCGCAGATCGACGTCGAGCGAAGGCACGTCGTCGGGAGGCGCGCGGAAATCACACTCGTCATAGTAGCCGACGTCGAGGCCGACGACCTCGTGTCCAGCCGCCTTGAGCACCGACACCATTTCGACGCCGATGTAGCCCAGATGTCCCGTCACCAAAACTTTCATGCGTCACCTTTCAAACGATCATTTTGCGAACGTGGAAGGCTTCTGCCTTACCTTCGGGCGCGTTGCACTCTACGCCACGGATGCTCATGAGCCCGTGGAATGTTTCGGGCCGAAACCACGACCGCCCTGCCTGCGACGCGAAGTGCTTCAGCAAGAGCTCGACCTTCCTGTCGGCCGTTTGCCGCGAGAGAGGGACGAACAGGTTGGGCGTGCCGAGATCGCCTTCGTATTTCGGGATTTCGTACTCCAGGGTGAGGTGGTTTCGGAACGTGTTCCACACGAGCTCGGCGATCGTGCGGTGGTCTTGATGCAAATCGTGCCGATGGTGGCAGAGGACGACGTCGGGCTGGGTCGGCTTCAACTGCTCAAAGAACTCTTTGATGTCGACGGCCACGTAGGGGAAAAAGCTCTCGCGAAACGCCTTGACCGTGACGACGGCCTCGCCGGCGTCCGTGAGAAACGCGGCCGCGCTCGCGCGGGCCTCGATATCTCGCTCGGGCGTCGCCGAGAAGACGACCCAGCTCACCGACGACCCGGGGTGATCGGCCAAGAGCCGCAAGAGGGTTCCGCCGCAACCAATTTCGATGTCGTCGCTGTGGGCCCCGAGAGCCAAAATTCGAAGGGGCGCTCGCTCACCCCGGCCGAACCGAACCGGCAACATCAGAGCACGGTTGCCACGGGGATCGGCACGATGAACTTGGCGCCCCACTCGCGCGCGTGCGCGAGCTGCGCCATGATCTCGTCTTTCAAGTTCCACGGCAGGATGAAGATGTAATCGGGCTTCATCGCGTCGATGTGCGACGGCGGGAAGATGGGGATGTGCGTGCCCGGCAAGACGCGCCCGTGCTTGTAGGGGTTGCGATCGACGGTAAAATCGATGAAATCGGTGCGGATGCCGCAGTAGTTGAGGAGCGTGTTGCCCTTGCCGGGGGCGCCGTAGCCGGCCACGCGCTTGCCCTCGCGCTTGGCGGCGATGAGCAGCTCGAGGAGCTTGCGCTTGGTCTCTCGCACTTGCTCTTCGAAGCGCGTGTAGGTCTCGATCTTGCGGTAGCCCGCCGCCTCTTCGCGGGCGCGGAGCGCCTTCACGCGGTCGGTGACGGGGCGGCTCGTATCGGCCGCGTGACGCGCGAAGATGCGCAGCGAGCCGCCGTGCGACCAGAGCTCTTCGACGTCGAAGATGGTGAGTCCGTGCTCGGCGAAGATGGCCTCGACCGCGATGAGCGAGAAATAGGAGAAGTGCTCGTGATAGATGGTGTCGAACTGGTTGTTCTCGAAGAGCTGCATCAAGTGCGGAAACTCGAAGGTCACCGTGCCGGCAGGCTTCAGCACGATGGGCACGCCCCCCACGAACGAGTTGATGTCGGGCACCTGCGCGAGGACGTTGTTGCCGAGCACGAGGTCGGCCATCTTGCCGGCCGCTTTCATCCCTCTCGCCGTCTCTTCGCCGAAGAACATGACCTCGGTTTCGACGCCCTTCTCGCGCGCCACCTTGGCGACGTTGGCGGCGGGCTCGATGCCGAGGCAGGGGATGCCGCGCTTCACGAAATATTGCAGGAGATAGCCGTCGTTGCTGGCGAGCTCTATCACCATGCTCTTCGCGTCGAGCCGCAATCGCTCGGTCATCTGGGCCACGTAGTCTTCGGCGTGCTTGAGCCACGCCGTCGAGAACGACGAGAAGTACGCATATTCCGTGAAGATCTCTTCGACTTTCACGTACTCGTTGATTTGAACGAGGAGACATCTGCGGCAGACGAGAACATGGAGCGGATAGAAGGGCTCCATCTTGTCGAGCTGATCGGCCGCGAGGAAGCTCTCGCACAAAGGCGACATCCCGAGGTCGACGACGGTGTCTTCGAGCCCGGTGCCGCAAAAGCGACACTTCACCAGTTTCATGCCGCGAACCGTACTCCAATTTGCAGGGCGGTGGCAAGGCGGCTCGAGTAGACTTCGGGCATGCTGTTTCATCCGACCGAGCTCGCCGGAGCCTTCGTCATCGACCTCGAACGGCGGGGCGACGAGCGCGGATTTTTCGCGCGCACGTTCTGCGAACGCGAATTCGCCGAGCACGGGCTCCCCACGCGCTTTCCGCAGTGCAATCTCTCGCAAAACGACCGCGCCGGCACGCTCCGCGGGATGCACTATCAAGCGGCCCCCTACGGGGAATCCAAGCTCGTGCGCGTCACCCGCGGCGCCATCTACGACGTCATCGTCGACTTGCGACCGGCGTCGGCAACGCGGCTGAAATGGTTGGGCGTCGAGCTCACGGCCGATAGCGGGCGAGCGCTCTTCGTGCCGACGGGGTTTGCCCACGGGTTCATCACGCTAACGGATGACGCACAAGTCTTCTATCACATGGGTGAGTTCTACCGGCCCGACGGGGCGCGAGGCGTCCGGTGGAACGACCCCGCCTTCGGCATTCGATGGCCACGCGAACCGCTCGAGATGACCGAGCGCGACGCCAGCTACCCGAACTTCGACGCGTCCACCTTCGAA
>DATEMX010000742.1:0-5883 GCA_035275365.1 Polyangiaceae bacterium
AAACTTTCCGGCGAAAAGCCGGGCACGGGCACGGGCACGCGTACGCACCCCGGCCTCCGAATATGATGACCGAGGATCATGCTCGGTCATTTGGTTGGAAGCCGCTGGGGACCTCAGCGCTTGCGGAGCGCGACCGCGCGACCGGCGATCGGCGCCTCGTACAGCAATACGGCCTCGGTCGCCTTCGGCGGCGGATCGGCTTTCGCTACGACCTGACCGAGATCGAAGACGAGGCCCCAAATCACGTTCTGTTCGCCGGCCAAAAACCACTGGCTCGCCGCGCAGCCGGTCATTTGCCCCTTCATGCCGTCGTAGGTCATCGAGAGATCGGGGCCGGCCAGGCCCTTCGAGAACTTCGACGCCGTGCCCCCCTTGAGCTTCCACACGGCGCTCGTGTTGTCTTTCTTGACCATCGAGACGACCGCGCAGTCAGGCGCCTTCGCCGAAACGAGCTCTTGGGGGAGCAGCTTGAGAATCGCTTCAGCGCCCGAGCGGTCGGGGGTCTTCACGTCGATCTGCGCCGCGCCCGCTTCGCCGAGCGCGCGAGCGAGCGCGCCCACGTGCTGCGTCTTGGCGTTGCGTGTCGCCGCGACGGGGACCGTCTTCTGCTTCACGGGCAGCGCGCCGACGATGGCTTTGATCTTCTCTTCCGCGTCTTTGGCGGTCATGTCGACACGCTGGGTTTGCAGGAACAGGCCGAGCTCGTCGACGCTGAGGCCCGCCAGTGGGTCGGGCGGCGGCTTCGGTGGTGCAGGCGCTGCGGTGACGGTCGGCGCTTCAGCCACGGGCTTGGGCGGCGGCTTTTCGTCGCAACCCACGATCGCCAAGAGTGCAAGCAATCCGGTGGACCTCAGGCCTCGCTGCATGGGCGGCAGCATACCAAAATCGCCAGCCGGGACGGCCGAACGGCGAAAAATGTGCCAACGCTGCGTCAGGTAATGATCCGCCCCGCGCTACCTTCGATTGGGGCTTGGCGCGCCGCGTGCTAAAAGGCCGGCCGTGGCTGACCTCACAACCGACCTCGCCTCCCTCAAGATTCAGCGGGAAGAAGACCCCAATCGCCCCAAGCCTTGGCGCTTGGCGGTCATCGCCCTGCTCGTCCTCGGCGCGGCCGCGGCCGCTTGGCTCGTGGTATACCCCGCGATTGAAGCCAGCATCTTCAAGACCGAGGTCTCCGTCACCGAGATTTCGGTCGTCTCCCCGGCGCAAGCCTCGGTAACCGTTACGTCGACGGGTTACGTCGTCCCTCAGGTCACCTCCAAGGTGGGCGCCAAAATGACCGGTCGCGTGGCGAAGGTCTTCGTGAAAGAGGGCAGCGTCGTCAAGGCGGGCGAGATCATCGCCGAGCTCGATGCCACCGATCAGAGGAGCTCCATCGTGGTGGCGGGCTCGCGCGCCGCGGCAGCGGTGGCGCGCATCGAAACCGCCCGCGCCAACCTCGCCGATATCGAACAACAGGCAGCACGCGAGCGCGCCCTGGTCGAAAAGGGAGCCGTCGGCAAGGCCCCTCTGCAAGACCTCGAGGCCAGGGTGAAATCGGCCGCGCAGAGCGTCAAGGCGGCAGAAGCCGAAGCGCGCGCCGCCCAGGCGGAGGTAAACCCACTGCGGATCAGTTTGCAGGACCGCACCATTACGTCGCCCATCAACGGCACCGTCATCACGAAGCCCGTCGGCGCGGGCGAGCTCGTGGGGCCCGTCAACAACGTCAACGTCGCGGAGATCGTCGACTTCGCGTCGATCGTCGTGGAGACCGACGTCCCCGAGGCGCGCCTCTACCAGATCAAACCGGGGAGCCCCTGCGAGATCGTTCTCGACGCTTATCCCGGCAAGCGATACCGCGGCGAAACCGTCGAGATCGCCAAGCGTGTCGACCGAGCCAAGGCGACGGTCAAAGTGAAGGTCAAGTTCGTCGATCCCATGGACGGCGTCCTGCCGGACATGTCCGCCCGGACAAGCTTTCTCAGCGAACAGGTGTCCGCAGAAGCCATCAAGCAGAAACCGAAGACGGTGGTACCGTCGAGCGCGCTCACCGAGCGTAGCGGCAGCAAAGTGGTGTTCGTCATCAACGAGGGCGTCGTCAAAGTGTCGCCCGTGAAGCTCGGCCCGGCTTTTGCGAACGGGTTCGAGCTCGTCGAGGGCCCCGCGGCCGGTGCGCGCGTGGTCGTGGAACCGCCGGCTCAACTGGCGGATGGGCAGAAGGTCAAGGAGAAGGGCAGCTGATGGAAACTTCGACCGAGAAATCAACCGAAGCCAAGAACGGCGCGCAGAACAAGGTAGCTACCGGCAAGCCAATCGTCGAACTGAGCGGGGTCACCAAGGTCTTCTACCGCGGGAAGGAAGCGCTGCGCGTCCTCGACGGCATCAACCTCGAAATACCCGAGGGCTCCTTCGAGGCGCTCATGGGGCCCTCGGGATCCGGCAAGAGCACGCTGCTCAATCTCATCGCGGGCCTCGATCGCCCTTCGTCGGGCAAGGCGCTCGTCGCCAACCAGGATCTCTCTTCGATGGGCGACGGAGACCTGGCCAAGTTCCGGTCGCAGACGGTGGGCTTCATCTTCCAGGCCTACAACTTGATGCCGGTCCTCACCGCACGCGAAAACGTCGAGCTGCCGCTCTTGCTCACGAGCCTGTCGGGCGCCGAGCGCAAGAAGCGCGCGCAGACGGCGCTGCGCGTCGTGGGCCTCGAAGAGCGCATGGATCACTACCCGCGCCAGCTCTCCGGCGGCCAAGAGCAGCGCGTCGCCATCGCACGCGCCATCGTCAACGATCCGACCATCATCGTGGCCGACGAGCCCACCGGCGATCTCGATCGCAAATCGGCCGACGATATCCTCTTGCTCCTCGAAAAGCTCAACACCGAGTTCAAAAAGACGATCCTCATGGTCACCCACGATCCGCAGGCGGCCGAGCGCGCCACCGTGCAGCGCCGCCTCGACAAGGGGGTTCTCATATGAACATCGCCGGCATCGGCATCCGCAACATCTCGCGGAACAAGACCCGAACGACGCTGACGGTGCTCGGCGGCGCGGTCGCCGTGCTGGCGTTCATCTTGCTCCGCACGGTGCTCTGGGCCTGGAACGTCGGCGTCGACTACGCCGCCAAAGATCGGCTGGCCACGCGGCACAAGGTGTCGTTCATCATGCCGATGCCGAAGAACTACATCGATTCGGTGCGGCAGGTCCCCGGCGTCAAGAAGGCGAGCTACGCCAACTGGTTCGGCGCCAAAGATTCCCGCCATCCCGACGACTTCTTCGCCAGCTTGGCCGTGGAGCCGCAGTCGTTTCTCGACGTCTTCCCAGAGATGTCCGTGAAGCCCGACGAAAAGGCGCATTGGCTCGAAGACCGCAAGGGCGCGATCGTGGGCGACGTGCTCGCCAAAAAGCTCGGCGTCAAGGCGGGCGACCGCATCACGCTCACGGGGACCATCTACCCAGGCGAGTGGGAGTTCAACATCGACGGCATCTACGAAGCCACGCAGAAGTCGGTCGACCGGTCCCAGCTCCTCTTTCACTGGAACTATTTGAACGAGACGCTCGACGAGAAGCGCCGCGACCACATCGGTTGGATTTCGACGCTCGTCGACAGGCCCGATCAGTCGGCCAACGTCACCGCGGCGATCGACAAGATCTTCGACGAGAAAGACGTGCAGACGACGACGATGAGCGAGCGGAACATGAACAACTCGTTCATGGCGACCTTCTCGGCCATCCTCACGGCGCTCGACTTCGTATCGATCATCATCCTCTTCATCATGATGCTCATCCTCGGCAACACCATCGCCATGGGCGTGCGCGAGCGGACGCGCGAATATGGCGTCTTGCGCGCGCTCGGCTTCACGCCGAAGCACGTGAGTATCTTCGTGATCGGCGAGGCGCTCACCATCGGCGTGCTTTCGGGCCTCCTCGGGCTCGCCCTCTCCTACCCTGTCGTGCAGCTCGGCATGGGCAGGTGGCTCGAGGAGAACATGGGAAGCTTCTTCCCCTACTTCCGCCTCAACGCTACGACGGCCTTGGTCGCCGTCGTGCTCTCGACGGGCCTCGGCGCGCTCGCCGCCATCATCCCGGCCCGGCAAGCCTCCAAGCTCTCCATCATCGACGCCCTGCGGCGCGTAGGCTGAGGAATTTCTCATGATCCCCTTTAGCTACAACGTTCGCAATTTGGCCGTCCGCAAGACCACGACGGCCGCCGCCGCGATGGGCCTCGCTCTCGTCGTCTTCGTCGTGGCCGCGGTCAACATGCTCAACAACGGCATCAAGAAGACGCTCGGGCGAGCCGCCGATCCTGCCGGCGCCATCGTGCTCCGCAAGGGCGCCGACGCCGAGCTGGCGAGTAACATCGACGAGCCGCAGGTTGGGCTCGTCTTGGCGACCCCCGGCGTAGCGCACACCGCCGACGGGGCGCCCGACGGTATCGCCGAGCTCATCGGTGTCATCCTCCTCGACAAGGTGGGCACCGACGGGTTCAGCAACGTGCAGGTGCGCGGCGTCACCGACAGCGTGCTCAAGTTCCGCAAGGACACGCGCATCATCGCCGGACGCGCAGCCCAGCCGGGCACCGACGAGGTCGTCATCGGGCGCGGCATTCGAGGCCGCTTCAAGGGCGTCGAGCTCGGGCAGTCTTTCGAGCTGAAGAAGAACCGCAACGTCTCGGTCGTCGGCGTCTTCGAAGACGGCGCTTCCTCTTTCGAGTCGGAGGTGTGGGTCGACCTCAACACGTTCCGGACCGCCTTCGGTCGTGAGGGCCTCGTCTCGTCCGTCCGCGCGCGCCTCGAGAGCCCTAGCAAGTACGAGGGCTTCAAGGCCTCGGTGGAATCGAATCGCCAGCTCGGTCTCGAGGTTTTTCGTGAGAGCGAATATTACGACAAGCAGTCGTCGGGGCTATCGATCTTCATCAGCGCGCTCGGGTTCATCATCGCCTTCTTCTTCGGCGTCGGCGCGGTGATTGGCGCCATGATCACCATGTACGCCTCGGTGGCCAACCGCCAGCGCGAGATCGGCACGCTCCGAGCTCTCGGATTTACCAAGTTCAGCATCGTTACGTCGTTCATGTTCGAATCGGTATTGCTCGCCTTGGTCGGAGGGCTCGTGGGTGCAACGGCGTCGCTCCTCCTCGGGCTCGTCAAATTCTCGATGATGAACTTCACGTCGTGGTCGGAGATCGTCATCGCCTTCGAGCCGAACATGGCCAGCATCGGGGGAGCGCTCGTCGTCGCGGGCGTGATGGGGGTCGTCGGAGGCCTATTTCCCGCCATCCGCGCGGCGCGGATGAGCCCCATTCAGGCCATGAGAGCATGAGCTCCCTGCGAGGGGCTCGGGAGATCCCATGAACCTCTACGATTTCAGTCTTCGCACTATCGACGGCAGCGAACGGTCGCTCGGTGATTTCCGAGGCAAGGTCGTCCTCGTCGTGAACACGGCCTCGCGTTGCGGATTCACGCCGCAGTACGTTGGCCTCGAAAAGCTACATGCGGAGAACGAGGCCCGCGGGTTCGCGGTCCTCGGGATGCCGTCCAACGATTTCGGAGCGCAAGAGCCCGGCACAGAAGCGGAGATCAAGGAGTTTTGTGCCGCACAGTTCGGCGTCTCGTTTCCGCTCTTCTCCAAGATTCAGGTGAAGGGTCCGAGCAAACATCCGCTCTACGCCTTTCTCACGGCGGCGCCGCCCTCCGGCGAAGTGAAATGGAACTTCGCCAAATTCCTCGTCGGCAAAGACGGCAACGTGGTCGGGCGCTACGACTCGAGCGTGACGCCGCAAGACCCCGCGCTCGCAGCCGACATCGCGAAGGCGCTCGCGGCGCCCTAGAACACCGAACGGTTTGACCGTTCGGTGTTCGAAGGCGCTCGCGGCGCCCTAGAACACCGAACGGTTTGACCGTTCGGTGTT
>DATEMX010000743.1:0-2728 GCA_035275365.1 Polyangiaceae bacterium
GACGACGCCGAGGCCACGCGCCGATCGATCGAAGAGGGGCTAGAAGCGACCGATCTCTTGGTGACGGTGGGCGGCGTCAGCGTCGGCGATCACGACGTCGTTCGGCCGGCGCTGGAGCAGGCCGGCGTCCTTCTTCAATTCTGGAAGGTGGCCATCAAGCCCGGCAAGCCGCTCGCACTGGGACGCGCGGGGAAAACGCTCGTGCTCGCGCTGCCCGGCAATCCCGCCAGCTCGATGGTTACCTTTTCGCTCTTCGGCATGCCCCTCTTGCGTGCAATGCAAGGCGACCTCGCGCCTTTGCCCGTCGTGCTCCGCGCGAAGCTCGCGCGCGCCGTTTCGCGCAAGCCGGGGCGAACGGAGTTCTTGCGCGCGCGGCTCGCGTGCAAGGGCGGCGAGCTCCGAGTGCACACGCTCGCCAACCAGTCGTCGGGCGCCGTCACCAGCATGGCCTGGGCCGACTCACTCGCCATTTTGCCGGCCGAGCTCGCCGACGCGACCGAGGGAACGATGGTCGACATCCTTCGGCTGTCGGACGCGTAGCTCGTGCGCCGCGCCGAGACGCCGGGCAGCTCGAACCTACTGCGACGACCGCGCCACGGGTAGCGAGGGCGAGCGCGAAGGAGGATGGGCCACGGCTAGAAAATTGGCGAGATCGTTGACCAGAGGGCGCATGAAGAACGAGCGCTCGGGCACGACGTCGACGCGCGCGCCCTTCGCCTCGAGCGTCGCCGCGACGATGGGGCCCACGGCTGCGACCCACGTTCGCTTGATACCCACCTCGAGCTCGTCGACGACCCGCTCGCTCGTAGCGGCGTCCCAGAGTCGATGAACTTGAGACGAGCTCGTGAACGCTATCGCGGTCGTCGCTCCTTCGGCCATCTTTGCGATGAGCTCGAGGAGCGGTTCGTTCGGACCGGGGACGTACACATAAGGGGCGACCGTGTGCACGAGCGCGCCCGCCGACTGGAGAAAAGCCGTGAGCTTCTCATTCGGATCCTCGCCGAAGAGCTGTACGCCCACCCTCTTTCCGGCCAGAGGAGCGCGCGACAGCGCCGCAATGACGCCGTCGGTGGTGGGCTGATCGGCCACGAGGACGGGCCTCAGCCCGAGCATTCGAAGCGCACGAACCGGCTTCGGCCCTCGGCATACCGTTCGAACGGTAGCGAAGGCGGCAAGCACCTCCTCTTTCATACCGGCGGCTTCCGCGAACCGGACCAAACGCGCCACGCCTTCACCGGTCGAGAAGAGGATGTCGTCGAACGCACCCGATACGAGCTGCCGCAACCAGGCTACCACCGGCTCGGCGTCCGGCGTGTCGGCGATCGAGACGAATGGGCAACGATAGGCGCTTCCGCCAAGGTCCTCTACGATGCGCGCCAACAGGTCGAGCTCGCGGCTTTCAGGCAACGCGATCGTGTAACCCTCGAGGCGCCGAACATCTCTCATGACCGATCCGTGTTATCGCGCCCAGATTTCAAAACGGTGTCGGCCAGCAATCGTCACCGTGATCCGAATGGGCCCAAAGCGTGAACGGCGCCCGGCTCCCTTTGTGCGAAGGCGTCACACCGGGCCCACGTCAAGTGGGTAAGTGCCTGAATTGAAAACCATATCGGACAAAAGTCCGACACGAACTCAGGGGCAAACCCGAGGGGCTTTTCGTAAGCTCGACACGGCAGCGCCTCCCAAGGCGTCGTCCAAAGACCTCAGCGCACGACCGCCCAGCGCGGAGCCGAGCGCGTGCGTCGACTCCTAAGAGGAGCTCGCTTGCAAACCACCGGCAACGGCAAAACCACCACGTCGGAAGCAACGAAGGTGATCGCAACGGCTCGGAAGGGGCTGAAGGCGGTCACGAACGTCGCCAAGTCGGCAACGAATGGCCGCCGGGCGGCGACCACCGATGGCGGCAAGGCCCAGGGCACCAAGAAGGCGCTGGCGACCGAAGCGGAGCTGGAGCTTCTCCTCGATGCGCTCCGGTCGGCCGGGGCGGGCGACTTCTCGGTGCGCCTGCCCGAAGGCCGGCTGGGCGGCATCATGACCTCGCTGGCCACCGCTTGGAACCGCGTCGCCCACATGAACGAGGCCATGGAGCGCGAAATGATCCGCGTCGAGCGCATCGTTGGCCGCGAAGGGCGGATGACCGAGCGTGCATCGATCGGCGACGTGAGTGGAGGCTGGGCCAAGAGCGTCGACGCCATCAACTCGCTCATCGGCGACCTCGTGCAGCCGACGACCGAAGTCGCGCGCGTCATCAGCGCCGTCGCCGAAGGTGACTTCACGCAAAAAATGGCGCTCGAAATCGAGGGGCAGCCTGTCAAAGGCGAATTTTTGCGCATCGGCATGACCGTCAACTCGATGGTCAATCAGCTGAGCTCGTTCGCGGCCGAAGTCACGCGCGTCGCCAAAGAGGTCGGCACCGACGGAAAGCTCGGCGGGCAGGCCGTCGTTCCCGACGCCGCCGGCATTTGGCGCGACCTCACCGACAACGTGAACCAGCTGGCCAACAACCTCACGGCCCAGGTGCGCAACATTGCCGAGGTGACGACGGCCGTGGCCCGAGGCGATCTCTCCAAGAAGATCACCGTCGACGCCAAGGGCGAGGTGCTCGAGCTGAAGAACACGATCAACACCATGGTCGATCAGCTGAGCGCGTTCGCGTCGGAAGTGACGCGTGTCGCGCGCGAAGTGGGTACGGAAGGCGTGCTCGGAGGCCAAGCGCGCGTGGCCGGTG
>DATEMX010000744.1:0-5951 GCA_035275365.1 Polyangiaceae bacterium
GCTCGCGGAGGAGTCATTGCAAACAGATGGTGCCCGAGCCCGACGGAGCGATGATCTCGCCGCCCGCACCGGTCGGCGGAATGATTGCCTCCACGCCCGGAGCCCCGCCGAAGCCCGACGATTCGCTCTGGGTGATGACGCCGCAGTTGTCGCTGCACTGATGGTAGGCGTCGCACGTCTGGTACTTCAAGCACGGCCCGCAAGGACCCACAGCTTGGCCGCAGACGGTGCCCGATCCACAGGCCCAGTCGACGCCGCAGACGGGCACGTAGCAACAAGCTTTTTGGTAGCAAGTCTGCCCATGGCCACACACGCAGTCGCGCGGGCAATTCTCGCAGTTTTCACCGGCTGCGCAGACGCCGTCTCCACACACCGTCGCGCACGAGCCGTTCGAGCAAGCCGTCCCCAGGGGGCACATGCCGCACGACGTATTGCAATTGCTCGGACCGCAGACCGCCGTGCCGCACCAGGGCGTGCAGCATGAATTGTTGAAGCACGTGCCGCCGGGGCATCTGCAGTCGGCGGGACAGTTGCCACAGTTTTCGCTCATCTGGCACGTGCCGTCGCCGCAGCTCGCTTGTGTGATGCAAATACCCTGAGCGTTGCAGGCCTGTCCGTTGGTGCACGAGCCGCAGGTGCCACCGCAGCCGTCGGGACCGCAGTTCTTACCGGCGCATTGCTTGTTGCAGCATACGTTGTTCTGGCATCGCTGACTCGTCGCATTGCACCCGCAATCGCCAGGGCAGTTGCCGCAGTTTTCGCCCGCCTGACAACCGTTGCTGCCGCACTTGATGCATTTGCCGTCCGAGCCGCACGCCACCCCGGCGCCGCATCCGGCACCACACGAGCCGCCACAGCCCAAGTCGGGACCGCACTCTCTGCCGCCGCACTGTGAAGTGCAGCATTTGCCGGCTTGCGAGCACTGCTGCCCGCCCGTACAGCCGCAGTCCTTGGGGCAGCTATTACAGTCTTCGTTGGGGTCGCACTTCCCGTCGCCGCAAATCGCCTCGACCTTGCACTGGCCGGAGGCGTCGCAGACGCCCTGCTGGCACGTGCCGCACGTTCCGCCGCAACCGTCGCTGCCGCACATTTTGCCGGCGCAGTTGGCGGCGCGATCGCAGCAGCTCCCTCGGAAGCACCTCGAGGTGGTCGAGCAAGGACAGTCGCCAGGGCACGACGTGCAGTCCTCCTGCGCCAGCGGATCGCACACGTGATCGCCGCAAGAGGGCATCAGTTTGCAGGTTCCCGCTGGCGTGCAAATCGAGCCGGTGTCGCAGGGCTTGCCGCAGGTTCCTCCACAACCGTCGTCGCCGCACACTTTGCCCACGCAATTGGGAACACAGCACGCGGCGTTCACGCACGAACCCGCGGTACACGTGCAATCAGAAGGGCAGGAGGAACAAGTTTCCCCCATGTCGCACTTGCCGTTACCGCAAAAGGCTTGATCGACACAGCTCCCGAGCTGACACTTCTTGCCGCTGCCGCAGCCGGGACACTGCACGGTGTCGCCACAACCGTCGGGAATCGTTCCGCATTGACTCCCCAGGGCACCGCAGGTTTTCGGCTTGCAATCGGGGGGGATGACGTCGCCTCCGTCGGGAACGGCGCCGTCGGGTTGGTCGCCACCCGTTTGGCCGCCGCTCGTGACACTGCCGGTGCCCGTGCTCGGCAACCCTCCTTCGAAGGGCGCCGAGGGCTCCGAGGCGAATTGGTCACCCCCACACCCGGTTAAGGCGGCGAGCCCCATGCCCACGATCCCGATGAACCTAAGAAAGAATTTCATGCGCTGGTACCCTGAGCACGAAGTTTATCAGCTTCCCCGTCCCGCCGCGAATTCTACGGTGTCGGCTCGCGATCGGTGACGAGCAGCATTTTGACGGCCCATCGATAGTAGGGGCCGTGGACCTTGATTTCGGTCCGCCTCACCGGTTCCTTTTCGATTCGAACGTCCGACGCTCGATTGCGACGATCGCGCAGCGAGTAGTGCTAGCCAAGCCGCCAAGGTGCATCGACGTCAGCATGCACGCGGGGTTCGCGATCGGGCGCACGCTGTCGTGCTTCATCCCACATGTCTTCGGGGCGTCGTGCATTTCGACGCGGGTGCTCCTTTTTCGGTGCGCACAGACGCCGACGTCACAATCGTGCAAGCGGTCGCCTGATCGCACGCGACATTTCCTGAGCCCGATCACGTGCCGCGTCGTACCTTCGCGACGATGACCGAACGTCATCACAAGCGAATCGGGGCTGTCGCCGTTCTGGTCGTAGCGACCTCGATCGGCGCCTGCACAGGTCAGGTCGGAGAGACTGGCGGTGCTGGGCTCGGCCAAGGCGGAACGATGGATCGCCCCGGCACCACGAGCGGTGGAGGTGGTCGCCCCGCGGGTCCGGGCGGCGCTGAGGGGCCCGACACCTTTGCGTGCGATCCCCAAGCGAAGCCACCGGAGGCCAACCTCCGGCGTCTCACGATGGCGCAGTATCGCAACACGCTCGCATCGATCGCCGCCTTCGCCATGAGCGACGCGAGCACCGGCGCCGAAGTGGTGGCCAGCCTGGCCGATCCGCTGCGCCTTTTGCCCGACGATCAGCGAGAGCCGGTGCCCGAAGATCTCCACGGGAGCTACAGGCGGCTCGATCAAGCGCTCCAGCAAGAGCATGTCGACGGTTTTTACGCCGTCGGCGCCGCCATGGGAGCGGCGCTCACGGCGCCGCAGCGCATCGCGCGCGCGGTCGGCGCGTGCGCCACCGATGCGGACGCGAGCAACGACGAAGCCTGCCTCGACGCCTTCATCGCGCGATTCGGTAGCCGCGTGCTGCGACGTCCGCTCACCACCGAGGAAGCGGCGTTCTACCGAACCGTCTACGGGACGAACCGAGCGCCGAACCCGCGCGCCTACGCAGACGTCATCGCCTTGCTGCTCAACGCGCCGCAGTTTCTCTACTTCGTCGAGCACGGCGGCAGAGCAGCGAGCCAGCCCGACGTCTACGAGGTTTCCGCCTTCGAGCTCGCCTCGCGCTTGTCGTACCAGTTCTGGCAAACGATGCCCGACGACGAGCTCTGGGGAGCGGCCAGCGACGGCTCGCTGATGAACGACGACGTCTATCAAAAGCAGGTCGAGCGTCTCTACCAGGATGCGCGCACGCAGCCGACGATTCGAGAATTCATCGCCGATTGGCTGAAGACGGAAGATCTGCCCGCCCTCGACGCGCACAACACCGACCCCACCTTCAAAGCGTTCGCAGGGAAAGACCTCCCCGGCGGCGCTCTGCGCCAGCAGATGATCGACGACGTGGTCGGCATGGTCGATTACCACGTGTGGCAAAAACGCGGCTCCGTCGACGACCTGCTCACGAGCAACGCGTCGTTTCACCGCGGCCCCGATCTCGCCAAAATCTATGGCGTCGCGCCGTGGGATGGCGCCGGGCGACCGCCCGCGTTCGCCGACGGCGAAAGGCCGGGGCTCCTCACGCGCGCCCTTTTCTTGTCGTCGGGGTCGGCCAATACGCGGCCCATCATGAAGGGCGTGTTCATACGGCGCCGCCTGCTCTGCGACGAGATCCCACCGCCGCCTCCCGGCGCCAACGCCGTGCCGCCGGAGCTCCGGCCCGACATGACGACCCGCGAAGTCGTCGAAGTGTTGACGGAAAAAAAAGGGACCGTCTGCGCGAGCTGCCACAAGCTGTCGATCAACCCGCTCGGCTTCGCGACCGAAGGGTTCGACGCGCTCGGGAGGCCGCGAACCGAGCAACGACTCTTCGACGAGAGCGGCGCGGAGATCGGAAAAAAGAGCGTCGACACGAGCTCGACACCGCGGGTCACGAGCGGTGACACGACTCCGTCGAACGGCCCCGGCGATCTCGCCGAGCTGATCGCTTCGAGCGGCAAGGCGAACGCGTGCCTCGCGCGCAATTACTTTCGATTCACCTACGCACGCTGGGAGAACCTCGACGTCGACGGGTGCCAGCTCGAGAGCCTGCGCAAACGGCTGGAAAACCGAGGAGCCATCGGCGACCTCTTGAAAGAGATTGCGCTCGCGCCTTTGTTCCGGCAGCGAGCGTTTCGATAGGAGACATGCCATGCCGAGACGTGTCGTCGACCTCACTCGCCGAACCCTCTTGAAGGGAGCGGGAGGCGCTGTTCTGGCCCTGCCATTTTTGCCCTCCCTCGCCGAAAAGACCGCGCTCGGCGATCCGATCTACTCGGGCAGGCCGCGCCTCTTCTGGTTCGCCACCGATCACGGTGGTGCTTACGAAGCCAACATGTTCCCCGACACGGCCACGCTGAGCAAGACGGTGGATCTCTTCGCCGACCACAAGGTGTCGTCGGGCACCCTCAAGGCGAGCATCGTCGGCGATCGCGCTTCGCTCTCGCCGATCTTGAGCGCCAAGAGCTCGGCGCTCGGCGACAGGCTCGTCGGCAAGATGAACGTCTTGCGGGGGCTCGACGTGCCCTTCTACATCTCCCACAATACGGGGCTGCACCTGGGCAACTACGCTCGCAACGACGGCAACGGAGGGGACGGCGTCGAAGCGCAGAAATCCCCGCGGCCCACCATCGACCAGATCATGGCGTGGTCACGCTCGTTTTATCCCGACGTCGCATCGGTCAAGCAACGCTCGATGCTCATGAACTCGGGGCGAACGCTCTCGTGGAATTGGTCCGATCCCGGCAATCAGGCGGGAACCATCCAGAACGTGCGCGGCACGGACAGCTCACGCGATCTGTTCAACGCCATTTTCGTCTCCCCCGGCGCGGCGAAAGCCCCCGTCGCCGACCGCGTGCTCGAGAGCTACAAGATGCTCCGCAACGGCAGCGCGCGGCTCTCGTCGAAAGATCGGCAAAGGATCGACGATCACATCGATCGGCTCGCCGAGCTCGATCGCAAGCTGAACGCCACGGCGTCGTGTGGCAATGTCGTCAAGCCGACCGACGACGCGAGCTCACACCAGAGGTTCGACGCCGTCGACGCGGCCACGCATTGGAAGCTCTTCACCGACGTCGTCGCTGCGGCGTTCGTCTGCGGCACGAGCCGCATCGCCGTGGCGGGCGTGGGCGGCACCGAGAAGTTTGCGGCCTATCAGGGCGATTGGCACCAAGAAGTCGCCCACCAGTGGCAAAAGCCCGACAAGCAGCGGCTCCTCACGGACTCGTACCAGCGCTTCTTCGAGTCGGTGTTTCTCGACGCCGCCGCGAAGCTCGACGTCGAAGAGGCGCCGGGGGTTACCTATCTCGACAACACGCTCCTCGCTTGGTCGCAGGAGTGCAGCATGGCAACGCACGACTCGGCATCCATTCCGATCGTGACCATGGGGAGCGCTTCGGGTTTCTTCCAAACGGGCGTCTATGCCGACTACCGGAAGATCAACGGCCAAAACTCCAAGGTCGACCCGCTAGCAGGAAACGTGACGTGGCTCGGCCTCCTCTACAACCAATGGCTCGCCAACGTGCTGCTCGCCATGCGTGTCCCCCCGGCGGAGTTCGAAAAGTGGGGGCATAAGGGCTACGGCGTGCCGCTGCTCACCAAAGAGTCGTGGACACCTCCCTACGCGAAGCACTACGAAAGCACGACATCGCGCTATTTCCAGATGGCAAGCGACGTGCTCCCCTTTTTGAAGAAGGCCTGACGACGAGCTCGCCGAGCTTCTGTCGATCCCGCCACGGTCCAGTCGCGGGTGGGTCAGCTCCGGATCTCGAAGGTGCATCGGTAGGAAATTTCGGTTCGTACCGGGCGGCCGCCGCGATCGAGCGCCGGCGTGAAGCGCGCGCCCTTGAGCGCGCGCTCGCACGCATCGCCGAAACCGCTCTCGGTCTCCGAGATCCGACGGCGCACGCGCACTGAACCGTCGGGGAGAATTTGCACGCGCAAAAGCGCGCTTCCGGCGATCCCTTGGGCGCGCGCCTCGCGCGGGTATTCCCGTTCGAGAACACCGTCGAGCGCGGGAGGCACGGGGCG
>DATEMX010000745.1:0-3832 GCA_035275365.1 Polyangiaceae bacterium
TCGAATCGGCGCGGGCCTTTGGGCCATCTGCTTTTCGACGCCCGCGTGAATGCGATTGAAGATGCGGGGAACGGCGAAGAGCACCGTGGGCTTCACCTCGGAGAGGTACTCCACGATCTTGTCGGTCGACTCGCAAATGCCGAGCGAAGCGCCGATCGAGATGAGCAAGTGCAGCTCGGCCGTGTGGCCAAAAGAGTGAGCCCATGGCAGAAAAGCGAGGCTCCTGTCGCCGCTCTCGATGGGCAAGTTCGCGTGCACGGCGAGCACGTTGGAGATGACGTTGCCGTGCGACAGGATGACGCCCTTGGGGTTGCCGGTAGTGCCCGAGGTATAGATGAGCGAAGCCAGCTCGCCTTCCTCGGGATGAGCGGTCGGGGCGGGATCCTCGGCGCCCTTTTTGAGGAGCCCCTTGTAGGTCGGCTCGGGCCCGTCGCCCGCCACGAGAACGACATGCCGAAGGGTCGGAATTTTGCGGGGAAAGTCCTTCGTCTTCTCGTAGATGGCCGCGTTCGCGACGAAGAGGACCTCGAGCTCCGAGTCGCGGATGACGTACTCCCAATCCTTCTCGAGCTGGGACTCGTACATCGGCACGTAGGCGGCGCCGAGAC
Source organism: Polyangiaceae bacterium (assembly GCA_035275365.1). GTDB lineage: Bacteria > Myxococcota_A > Polyangia > Polyangiales > Polyangiaceae > DASWDH01. The sequence continues at coordinate 609 of DATEMX010000745.1, forward strand.
CGTAGGTCGCGTAGCAGACGACGGCCCACTCGATCCGGTTGTTGGAGATGATACCGACTTTGTCACCGCGACCGATCCCGAGCGAAGCGAGCCCGCCGCGCATGTCGTCGACCAGCTTCTTGAATTGTCCGTAGGTCGTGTAGACCCACTGGTCGCCGCTCTTGCTGCCGAAGAGCTCGCGTGGGCCGTACTTTTCCACGCTGTTCTCCAGGAGGTCGACCAGCGAAACGATGTTCGATTGGGAGGTCATCGGGGCAGGACTACACTATCATGCTCGGCGGCGCCGAAAAGCACGCCGAATCCCATGCCCAGCTACATCGTCAAGACCTTCGGATGCCAGATGAACGTCCACGATTCCGAGCGAATCGACGAGACCCTCCGCGCGTCGGGCTATCGGAGGGCCGAGGTCCAAGAAGAGGCCGACCTCATCGTCATCAACACCTGCAGCGTCCGCGAGAAGGCAGAGCAAAAGCTCCGGAGCCTCGTGGGTACGCTGGCCGACCTCAAGAAGAACCGCCCGGAGATGGTCATCGCGGTCGCCGGCTGCGTGGCTCAGCAAGAAGGCAAGAAGCTCTTGTCGCGGATGAAACAGGTCGACGTCATCATCGGCCCCGACAACATCGTCGAGCTACCGCGCCTGGTCGACGCCGTCGCCGGCGGCGCCCCCCCGGTCGTGCGCACCGTCTTCGACATCGACGAGCCCATATTCCTCCGGGCCGTCCCCGACAAAGAACGCGGCGTCACGCCCACGGCCTTCGTGACGGTGATGAAAGGATGCGACGAGCGTTGCTCGTTTTGCATCGTACCCCACACCCGCGGGCCGGAGCGCTACCGCGCGAGCCACGAGATCGTCGACGAAATTGGGCGCCTCGTCGAAGCCGGAGCGCGCGAGATCACGCTCCTCGGCCAAACCGTCAACAGCTACCGAGATCCTGCCCAAGACCTCGGCCCCGCGCCCGGGGCCACGCCGGGCGACGCCGACGAGAGCGAGTTTGCCTCGCTCCTGCGCCGCATCGCGCGCGACGTTCCGGCGCTCTCGCGCCTTCGCTACACGAGCCCGCACCCGCGCCACCTCACGCCGTCGCTCGTCTTCGCCCACCGCGATCTCGACGTCCTCGCGCGCCACGTGCACATGCCCGTGCAATCAGGCAGCGATCGCGTCCTTCGGCGGATGATCCGTCGCTACACCGCCGCCGAATACATCGAGCGCACCTCGCTCTTGGTAGCGTCGCGCCCGGGGCTCACGCTCAGCACCGACGTCATCGTTGGTTTCCCCGGTGAGACCGACGACGACTTCGAAGCGACGCTCAATCTCGTGCGCGCCGTGAAATTCCGAGGCGTCTTCGGTTTCAAGTATTCGCAGCGCCCCTACACCCCCGCGCAAAAACTCAAAGACGACGTCCCCGAGAAAGCGAAGAGCGCGCGCCTCACGGCGCTCTTCGCCCTCACCGAAGAGCTGCAGCGCGAGCATTTGGATACCTTGGTGGGCACGACGCAAGAGGTGCTCGTGGAGGGTCCGAGCAAGGTCGGATCGAACCGCGTCACGGGGCGAACGGAGCGCAGCGAGATCGTCCACGTCGTTGCTGATGACGCCGAGGCGCTCATCGGTCAACTGGTCGAAGTGCACATCGGTCGCTCGTTCAAACACTCGCTCGAGGGTGAGCTCACCCCTCGAGCGCTCGCTCTCTTGGGGCCGAAAGGGCCGGCCAAAGTAGAGCCGGTCAAGCGGCGCGCGCTGCCGATCATCGCGTCCGAGGTCTAGCCGTGCCCGTCGTGCTGGCCTTCGAAGGCACCTCACCGAGCCTCGGACGAGACGTCTTCCTCGCCGAAACGGCCACCCTCGTGGGGCAAGTGACCTTGGGCGACGAATCGAGCGTATGGTTCGGTACCGTCTTGCGCGGCGACGTCGGCACCATCACTGTGGGGCGGCGGACGAATCTCCAAGATCTCGTCGTCGTGCACATGACGAGCGGCGTTTCGCACGCGCGCATCGGCGACGACGTTACCGTGGGTCACGGTGCCATTCTGCATGGCTGCGACGTGGGCGATCGGTGCCTCGTGGGAATGGGTAGCATTCTGCTCGACGACGTCGTCGTGGGCGCTGAGTGTGTCATCGCCGCCGGCAGCCTCTTGCCCCCGCGCATGGTGGTGCCTCGGCGATCACTGGTGCGCGGGCGGCCCGCCAAGGTCGTTCGCGCCGTCACCGACGAGGAAGCGCGCATGGGCGCCGAAGGCGCGCTTCACTACCTGGCGAACGCCCGCAAATATCGCTATCCACCGCCTACGAAGTGAACGATCTCGACGACGTCGCCCGCGGCGAGCTTCGTCTCGACGTGGGCCTTGCGGGGCACGACTTCGAGATTTCGCTCGACGGCGACCGGACCCTCACCGAGCCCCAGACGAACGACGAGCTCTCGCACGGTGATCCCATCGGGGACTTCGTGGGGTTCGCCGTTGACCGTGAGCTTCATCGGAACGATTGCGGCCCTGAGCGGCGCGGCAGCTTCCAAGCCTCTTCGATGGGTTCGGCGAGCCCGCTGAAGCCGTTCGACGCGACGACGATGCCGACGGCGCGCCCGCGGCGATCGACAAGCGCGCTGCCGCTCGTGCCAGCCGGGTAGGGGTGACTCATGACGAGGAGCGGCTCGGCGCCCTTGCGCTCTTCGCGGCGCAAGAGCCGAGCACAGATGCGCTCGCGTTCGATGCCCGCCTCGGTTCGCCACATGTGCCAGGCGCAGAGCCGGTCGCCCGGCGCGGCGCTCGACGACGGCGCAGCCTCGAGGCCCGCCCACGGCAAGGGGCCGGCGACCTCGAGGAGCGAGAGATCGACGTCACCGTCGGCGTCGATCTCTCGCACCGGGGTGACTTGATGCTCGTTGTCCAAGACGGCGAGGCGGCGATGATCGGCACAATGCCGCGCCGTCACGATGCGCGCGACGCCCTGCGGAAAGCGCACGGCGGCGGCGGCGCACGTCCGTGGACTTCGCTTCGTGTCGGCGACGGCGCGCCCCATCTTCGACGCGGTCGCCCTGGGAAGCCCGTCGCCCAGTGGCTCGCCCGCTTCGACCAGCAACGTATTCGGCATCACGAGCGGCGGTGAGCCCTCACCCTTGACGAGCGAGGCTTCCGCCACATCACCGAAATGCCCGAAAAAAACCGCTCCTACGACGATCGCTACCCCCCGTTTGGCGCAAAGAATCATCCCCATGGGTCGTCCGGCCCCA
>DATEMX010000746.1:0-3750 GCA_035275365.1 Polyangiaceae bacterium
TCCGGACGCCGATTGGCTCATTCTTGGGATCGCTCGCCGGTGCGACCGCGCCCGAGCTGGGGGCTGCCGCCATTCGGGCCTCGCTCGAGCGGGCAGGCCTCGCCCCCGGGGTGGTGGGCGAGGTCTTCATGGGCAACGTACTCTCCGCCGGGATCGGGCAAGCCCCGCAGCGGCAAGCGTCGCTCTTCGCGGGAATTCCGAACGACGTACCGACCACGGGGGTGAGCAAGGTCTGCGGTTCGGGGCTCCAAGCCGTCATTTTCGGTGCGAAAACAATCGCGCTCGGTGACCAAGACATCGTCGTCGCGGGCGGCATGGAGTCGATGTCGAACGTTCCTTATTACCTTCCCAAGGCACGAACCGGCCTTCGCTCGGGTGATGGCGCCGTCGTCGACGGGATGCTCTTCGACGGGCTCTTCGATCCCTACAACCAATTTCCGATGGGCGAAGCGGCCGAGCTTTGTGCGAAGGAGTTCGCCTTGACGCGCGAAGCTCAAGACGCCTTCGCGCACGAGAGCTATCGCCGGGCCGTCGCTGCGCAGAAAAAAGGGGCCTTCGCCGAAGAGATCGTGGGCGTCGAAATCGCCGGCAAAAAGGGTGAAAAAACGCTCGTCAAAGAAGACGAAGAGCCCAAGCGTTACCTCCCCGACAAGATGGCGAGCCTAAAGCCGGCTTTTCTCGAAGGTGGCACCATCACGGCGGCCAATGCATCGAAGATCAACGACGGCGCCGCCGCCGTTGTCCTCGCGAGCGAGCGGGCCGTGAAAGAACATCGCCTCGTACCGCTGGCGCGCATCGCCGCCTACGGAGCCGCGGCGCAAGCGCCCGAGTGGTTTACGACGGCGCCCGTCTTGGCCATCGAGAAGACGCTGAAAGGCGCCGGGCTCGCCGCGAAAGACATCGATCTCTTCGAAATCAACGAGGCCTTCGCGGCGGTTACCATGGCTTGCACGGCGCGGGCGGGCCTCGATGCGGACCGGGTCAACGTACGGGGGGGCGCGGTTGCGCTCGGACACCCCATCGGGGCCAGCGGCGCTCGCGTTCTCACGACACTGCTCTTCGCCATGCGCGATCGCGACGTTCGGCGTGGGCTCGCGACCCTGTGCATCGGCGGAGGCGAAGCGGTGGCGTTGGTCGTCGAGCGATGAAGCTTTCCGTCGATCCCAAGGTCGAATGTGCGTTCGTCGCGGCGTTGTATCTGTTGGGAGAGGGGTGCTACGAGCCGTGCGCGAGCGCCGAAGCGAGAGCCCTCGCACGTGCCCTGGCGTCGCCCGAACGCGAGACACGTGCGGTGAGCCTCGCGCGCGAGGTCGCTCGCATCGCGGTTGCCCTCCATCGCCAAGCCCTTCGATGACATTGCCTCGAGGAAAAGTACTCAAATCAGGTTCCAGCGCCGCGGAGGGGGCCGGGGCAGCGTCGAAGACGCTCGAAAGCGCAATGACCGGCCCCGCGGCGCTCGCGCGAGGTCGCCTCGTGAAGGAGGTGCTCGCCGAGGCCACCCTCGGTGCCGCGGCGCGCCTCCGCGAGGCCGAAGAACGCGCGCGCGAAATCGTCCGGGCCGCCGAACGCGACGCTCGCTCGGCGGAAGAGCGCGCGCTCCGCGAAGGAAAGGAAGCCGCCTCGGCCGAGTTGGCGGCGGCCTGGATCAAGCTGCGAAAAGAGGAGGCGTCGCGCGACGAGCGCGAGCTCGATCGCACCGTCCTGCTGGCCCGCGCCATCGCCGAGCGGCTCATCGGCGAGACGCTCGCCATCGACCCCTCGCGCGTCGTCGAGATCGCCAAAGAGGCGCTGCTCTCGGCGCGTCGGGCCGCCAAGGTCGCCCTCTACGCGCACCCGGACGACGCCGAAGCGATTCGCACCAACATGTTTGCGTTGGGGCTTGAGGGGATCGCTCTCGAGATCCATGCTGACCCTGCCCGCGCTCGGGGCAGCCTATTTCTCGACACCGATCTCGGAACGCTCGATGCCAACCTCCCCCTCCAACTCGATCGACTTGCCCGAGCCTTACGCAACACCTTCGGTGCCTGAGCAGGCCTTGCCCGGTGCGGTACCGGCGCTTCTGCCCGTGCGGTGGAGGGTGCCGGCCTTGCTCTTCGTGGCGACCGTCGCGAGCATTCTCGTCACCTCGGCGCTCGACGAGGAGCCGTTTCGACTCGCCAACGGCGTGCCCTTCACGGTGTCCTTGCTCGCCATTTTGCTCACGCACGAGCTCGCCCACTACGTGGCGGCCCGCGCGCACCGCGTGAATGCGTCGTTGCCGCTCTTCATTCCCATGCCGCTTCTCTCGCTCGCGGGCACCATGGGCGCCGTCATCGTCATGCGCGATCGCATCAAGTCGCGGAACGCGCTGCTCGACATCGGCGCTTCGGGTCCCATCGGCGGAATGATCGTGGCCATTCCGGTTTTGCTCTACGGCCTCGCCCACTCCGAAGTTCGTCCCGTCACGATGACGGGCTGGCAGGAGGGGCAGTCGCTCCTCTATTGGCTCCTCAAGCGGATCGTGCTCGGTCCGATTCCAGACGGGCACGACGTGTTCATTGGGCCCGTGGCCGAGGCGGGGTGGGTGGGCCTCTTGGTCACGATGTTGAACCTCTTGCCCGTGGGCCAGCTCGATGGCGGCCACGTGGCGTACGCGCTCTTCGGGCCTCGGCAAAACCGCTATTCGAAGTACTTTCGATTTTTCCTACTGGGCATGGCCGTCGTCAACGTAGGCGTTCACCTCTGGCCCGCGTTTCACTCGGGACTCACCGAACAGATCGAGCTCATGGCGACGACGTCGGCGTCGCTCTGGTTCGGCTGGTTCGTCGTTCTCAGCGTGCTCGATCGCTTTTCCGACGTCGGCCACCCGCCCACCGAACCGGGTGAGCTCTCGCCCGCGCGCCGCGTCGTCGCCATCGCCACCCTCGTCCTCTTCGTGCTGCTCTTCATGCCCACGCCCTTCATGTCGTACAGCTAACACTGCCGCCGCAGATTTTGGCGGGAGCCAATCACGATCATCCAACCCGACGAGACAGCCCTCCCGCAAGCGTTCGCGGCCAACTCGGCAGGCAAAACGCCGGTGCCAAGCGATCGACGCCCGGGGGAGCCAAATGACGGAGTGAAGCTGAAGGGGGTCCCGCGCCATCGTCGACCGCGCGTTAGCCTTTTGTCGCCGCGGGCTTCTTGAACTTGGTGACGAGGGCCTTCAGCACGGCGGGCGGCGCGTAGCGCGAAACATCGCCTCCGTGGACGGCGATCTCGCGCACGAGTGAGGCCGAGACGAACCCGTAGTTGGTGCGGGTCGGCAGGAAAATGGTGTCGATCTCGGGCATCAAATCGGCGTTGGCGTGGGCGATCTGGAGCTCGTATTCGAAGTCGGTGGCGGCGCGCAAACCACGGACGATGACGCGGCCCCCCACCGAACGACAGAAGTCGATGAGCAGGCCGTCGAACGCTTTGACCTCGACATTGTCGTAAGGCTTGGCCACCTCTTTCAGCAGGGCGAGTCGCTCCTCGATGTCGAAGAGCGGCTGCCGCGTCGGATGAACGCCGAGCGCAACGACCACCTGCGGAAAGAGCTTGGAGGCGCGGTCGATGAGATCGATGTGCCCGTTGGTCACGGGATCGAAGCTTCCGGCGTAGACCGCGAGCCCTTGTGCGCCAAGCTTGGTCATTGAGCGATGGGGGGCGAGGCTGGTGCCTTCTTCGCCCCGGGCTTTACCTTAGCAGGCTCTCCCTTCTTGGGCGCGGTGTTCGGGGTGGAGGGGGTCG
>DATEMX010000747.1:0-4212 GCA_035275365.1 Polyangiaceae bacterium
GGGGGGGGGGCGACGCGAAGGCCGGCGCGGTCGAGGCCGCCGCGCGCTCGTCTTCGCGACGAGCACGGCCTTGCGCTGTCGTCCTTTTGTCGGTGGCAAGCGATCGCTCGGGATGGAGCTCATCGGCGGACTGTTCGGGCACGCCGCGTTCCGTCACGCTCACGCGGCTCGGAGCGCCGCTGCGATCGGGCTTCACCTTGAGGAGCACCACGCTCATGCCCACCATCAACACCATGATCACCGCCATCGCCGCTTGCGGCCGCATCGCGTAGCTGCCCGCCCACGACACGGCGCGGCCCACTCGCTTCGGCCAAGGCACGTTACGCTGCGCTTCGCGCGCCGCCTCCATGACGCGCGCGTCGAGCCCGGCGGGCGCCGGAGTGAGCGGCAAGATGCCGATCTTGCGTGTCGCCTTGAGCCCCGACCATGCCGTTTGGCAATGCTGGCACCCGTCGGCGTGGCGCTTGGCCGCCGCGAGGGTCAGCTCGTCGAGCTCGTCGTAGAGCGCGTCGATGAGGATCTGGTCGAACTTCTCGCAATCCATGGTGGCTCGCTAGCGCAAAGCGCGCGCGTACTCCTCGAAGTCGGTGAGAGCTTCTTGTAGTCGTTCGAGCGCATAACGCATGCGACTCTTGACCGTATTTTCGGGGGTGCCCGTGATGAGGGCGATCTCTTGGAACGGAAGGTTGGCGACGTGACGGAGCAAGAACACCTCGCGCTGCTCGCCGGGTAAGGCTTCCACGGCAGCCGCGACCTTGACCTGAATTTCGCTCGATGCGGCCGCTCGCTCGGTGGACGCGCGCGGATGTAGATCGGCGATCTGCTCGCCGAGCGTGGGACCGTCGCTCGGCTCGCTCCTGTCGCGTTGATCGAGCGAAGCGTGCCTCCGGTGCGAAGCCTTGCGAAGGTGGTCGATACACAAGTTGCGCGCGATCGTGTAGGCCCAGGTCGTGAACTTGGCTTCGTGCTTGAACGAGCTCGCGCTCTCGATGACGCGCACAAATACCTCCTGAACCAAATCCTCCGCGGCGGGCGGGGTACGCAATTGCCGAAGCACGAAGTTGAAGAGCGGCGTCTTGTGTCGCTCGACGAGCGACGCCAACGCGGTGAGATCGCCCCGCTGGTAGCGGGCCATCAGCGCCTCGTCGGTCAATTCTCCGCGTTGAGGGCCGGCCACTCGTTCACCTTCCGGCATCGTACGGGGAGTCGTTCCCGCTGGAAATCACCTCGTTCACACAGCGCTTGGACTGCTCGGACCTCGCCCCCGAACCAGCTCGGGGGGTAGCGAGCGCCATTCTTCTGTTTTCGACGCGCGTGGACACGCAAAGTTCTCTCGGCACGGGCCATGTATAGCGCGGAGCGGACCTTTGGCCCGAAACCGTCCCGGCAGGAATCGCGTCGGCCGCGGGGGGTCGGATGACGGGCGGGTGACGGGCGGATGACGGTCAGAGAGAGGGGCCTCGTCATTTGTTCCTTAGGGGTCAAGCATCTAGACGTTGCACTCCAGCCTCGGCCCCGCATAGACTGCTCCGCGTCAACTTGGATGCGTGGTGCTCTCAGCGAAGATTGCCTTCGCGCGAGCCGGACGGCAAAAAAGGGGTCGAGAATGCGTTGGGATAGGACGCTTTGGGCAGCTCTCGTAGTCCCTGTGCTGGCGATAGCTCCAGCTTTGGCTCAAACGGGTAAGACAGCGACGAAGACAGCCGCTGCCGCGAGCGCTGCTTCGGCGTCTGCCGCGCCGGCCACGTCGGCGGGGGCGTCTGCCCCCGTAGCGGTAGGGTCTGCGGCGGCACCGCCGACGGTTGCTGGACCGTCGGCCCCTCGCCCAGCGGCGAGCGGTGGGATGGACGGAGCAACGTACGCGGTGCGGCTCAAGGATCTCGAGCAGCGCATCGACGAGCTGAAAGAGCAGATTCGCCGCAGCCACACGCGCTTGTCGCTCCTCACCGACACCATCTTGTCGGGTGGCCTCGCGGGTTCGCGCTCCGAGCTTCTGTTCCAAAACGACATGTCGAGCGCCTTTCGCCTCGTGCGCGCGCTCTTCGTGCTCGACGGAGCGGTTCAGTACAACAAGACCGACGACACGGGCGCGCTCGCCGAGCAAAAAGAAATCCCCATTTTCAACGGCTCGATTCCGCCCGGCGATCACACCGTGCAGATCCTCCTTCAGTTTCAAGGCAACGGCTACGGCGTCTTCTCGTACCTCAAGGGCTACCACTTCGACGTGAAGTCGAGCCATTCGTTTACCGCCGTCGAAGGCAAGACTTTGTCGCTTCAGATTATCGCGTACGAAAAGGGCGGCGTCACGACGCCGCTCGAAGAGCGGCCGGCCATCCGTTTCAACGAGAAGATTGCCACCGGCGTCGCCGCGGCGGGAACGGGCCCCGCCAAGCCCCAAGCGCCGGTCGGCGCGCCAGGAGCGGCCAACGTTTCGACGGGCTTCTCGGTGGGCACAGGGGGCAAGTAACGTGAGATCCATGGGGAGCTCCGTTCGGCCGCGGGCGGGGACAAATTGGTTGCGCGGCTGCGTGACGGCGCGCGCGTTGCGCAGCGCCGTCCTCGTTTCGTGCGCGATGTCGGGCGCGCTCGTGGCCTTTCCGGCCCGCGCTGCGAGCTCCGACGATGCCCTCACCGAAGCGCAGCAGTCGATCTCCACGGCCACCCAGGGCGTGCCGGGCGTAGAGCAATCCGTAGCGCGGGCGACCGTCGACGGTCGCTCACCCGAGGCTCGCATCGCCGACGGCGAGCTGCTCTTGCGCAGCAAAGATTACGGCCGCGCCGCCGCCGTCTTCAATCAGGTCATCGAGAAGTACCCCAAGCACCCCACGGCCTATCCCGACGCCCTCTTCATGCTGGGCGAGGCCTACTTCGAGTCGAAGCAATACCTGTCGGCTCGGCGCGTCTACCGTCAGGTGGTCGATCGCGGCTCCGATCGCGGGTTCTCGAGCTACCAACCTCGCGCGCTCGCCCGTCTCATCGACGTCGCGCTGCGAACGCAAGACTATACCTCGCTCGACGACGTCTTTTCGCGCATCAGCCAGCTCCCGCCGGCCTCGGTCGAAGGTGAGGTCAACTACGCGCGGGCCAAGGGCCTCTTCGCGAAAAAAGATTTCGCCGGTGCCCGCAGTGCGCTCGGCGCCATCTCCGCGCAGAGCCTCCACTATCACCAGGCTCGCTATCTGCTCGGCGTCATCGCGATGAAAGAAGCCGCGCCACCGCCGAGCGCCAAAGACAAGCCGGCCCCGGCGGGCTCCTCGCGCACGCGCTACGCCGCCGCGATCGAGGCCTTTCGACAAGTCACCCAACTTCCCGCCGACACGCCCGAACACCGCCACGTCGTCGACCTCTCGTGGCTCGCCATCGGTCGCCTCTTCTACGAGACCGACCAGTGGGTCCAGGCGGCGGAAGCGTATAACCACGTCGAGCGCGATTCTTCGGAGTTCGGAGTGATGCTCTACGAGCTCGCGTGGGTCTACGTGCGCATCGGCGACGCCGATCGCGCACTCCGCTCCCTCGAGGTGCTGGCCATCGCCGACCCCAACAGTCCGCAGATGGCCGACGGTACGCTCCTGCGCGCCGATCTCATGCTTCGCACCGGCCAATTCGAGAAGGCGCTGAGCCTCTACCAGGCGGCGCGCGCCCAGTTCGATCCGATGCGCGAGAAGGTCGACGCGTTTCTCAGCTCGACCAATGATCCGGCCGTTTACTACGACAAGCTCTCGCGAGATCCGCTCGAGGGCGGGCTCGATCAAAGCGACTCCTTGCCGCCCATCGCCACGCAGTGGGCGCGCGAGGCCGAAGATGGCCCCGCGGCGTTCGCCGTCATCGACGGCGTGAAAGAGTGCCGAGAGCTGCTCAAACAGTCCAGCTCGTTCGTCGATCGGTTGAACGCCGCTATCACCGCGCCCAACCGCGTGCGGGCCTTCCCCGAGCTCAAGGCCGGCGAAGAAAAAGCTCTTTCGCTCCTCAACATGATCTCGAAGGCGCGTGTCCGCTTGGCCGAGGGGCTCGACTCCGAAGAAGATCAGTCGGTCTCCAGCGACATGCAGCGCGTCCGCCAGGAGCGGCGCGCCCTCCAGAGGCGGCTGCAGTTTTTGCCCGTGAGCGAATCCGATTTCGCGGCGCGCGAAAACGAAGCCCAGAAGCAGTGGAACGGCGTTTCTCAGAAACTCCAACAGCTCACGCTGCTAGTCGACCAGCTCCAGGCGATCG
>DATEMX010000748.1:0-8948 GCA_035275365.1 Polyangiaceae bacterium
GCCGTCGCCGTGGCGCTCGGTGCGCGCGCGGTCCTGGGCACGGGCATCGATCCGAACGTCGCAACGACCATCGTCGTAGGCGCCTCGCCGGGGTTCGCGCCGATGGCCCGCGTTGATCCCGGCCGCCGCGGCCGCTCGCGCGACGCCTTGCCCGACCACCCCAAGGTGATCTGGCGACGCCCGGGGCAAACCAGCTTCGACATCAATCCGATCGCGGTCGACGCCCGTGGGTCGATGATCGCACCGAGCGCCAGCCTCCCCGAGCTGGTCGAGCTCGCCTCCAACGGCACGCCGCGATGGCGCGCCTCCACGGGGTTTGGCCCTTCGATCGCCGGGGTCGTCATCCTGAACGACGGCACGCGCTTCATCGTCACGAGCGCCGGCGACGCGGTCGGATTTTCGCCCGCCGGGGCGCTGCGTTTTCGCGCTCCGCTCGACTTGCCGGAGCGCAACGCGAAAATCGGCCTCTTGCCGCTCGACGGCGGCGGTGTCGCCATCGCCGCAGCGCTCACCGTATACGAGCTCGACGGCGACGGGATACCACGCCACCGCACGCGCCTCGTGGAGCGAATCGCCGGGGCGCCCGTCTCCACCGCGTCGGGATTGGTCGTGACCACGGCCTCGGGCACGGCGTACGTCGTGCGCGAGGGGTTCGCCAAAACCGTCGGTTCGCTGGGGGGCGATCCGGGCGAAGCCGGCGCTTCCACACCCGACGGGCGAACGCTTTACGCCGTCGTCGATCATCAGCGGCTCGTCGCCCTCGATCTGCGCACCGGGGCTCTCGACGTCCGATTCGCGACGTCCGACCCTTCGCTGCACGGGCCCGTCGTCTTCGGCGAGCGCGACGCGCTCGTCTTCACCACGCTGAGCGGCCATCTTCTGCGCGTCGACAACGACGGCGGTGCGCTGCGCCGTACGCCGCTCGAGGCGCACATCGACCGGCCTGTGACCGACGCAGGCCGCGTCGACTTCGCGACCAAGGACGAGAGCCCCGTCCCCCTCACCGACGCCGCCGGCCGCGTGGCCTTCGCTCGCGTGGGAGGTCGGATGGGCGTCGTCTCGCGCGACGGTGATCTCGTCTGGATCGCGGGTCCTACCTGCAGCTCGCCCGCAGGGCTCGTCCCGGCGGGCCCGCGCCGCTTCGCCGTGAGTTGTCGCGACGGCACCCTCCTGCTTTTAGGCGACGACCAATGAGTCACCCTCGGTGGCCCCGCGGCCAGCGGTGGAAAAACGACGCCATCTTCTTCGCCGTCCGCTTTGCCCTCAAGGTCGGCCTCTTTATCCCTCGCGCCTGGCTACCGACAGTCGGCGCCTGGGTGGGGCTCTTGGCACACACGATCTTCCGGCAAGCGAGGGCAACGACGGTCTCGAACCTCACGCGCGTGCATCGGTGGGCCGACCCCGACGCCGTAAGGCCGCTCGCTCGAGCCGTCTTTCGCACGCTGGGCCAAAACCTCACCGACACCCTCGCCCTCCTCGACCCCACCGAGCCGCCCTACCGAACGCTTGCGCTCCCCGAATCGTCGCGACGGGTTCTCGCTGAAGCCCTCGGCGAAGGACGAGGTGTCGTCTACGTGACCTGCCACCTCGGCCCGTGGGAGCGCATGGCGGCGCTGCTCGCCCAAGCGGGTTTTCCCATCACGACGCTCGCCCGGCGAAGCTACGACCCTCGCCTTCATCGCCTTCTTTATGAACCGCTCAGAACCAATCGAAACATCAATGTTATTTACCGAGGCGACCCGGGCGCGGCATTCAGCGTCGTGCGCGCGCTCCGCCGCGGGAGCGTGCTCGGATTTCTCGCCGACTTGCCCGGTCGGGTCCCCACGCGGCCGGCGGAGCTCCTCGGGTTGCCTTCGCGATTGCCCATCGGTCCGGCGCGGATTGCGCTCCGGACCGGAGCGCCCGTGGTCATCGGGACGCCCGCTCGCGCGGCCGACGCGACCCTCGAGGTTCGCATCGAGCGGCTGCCCTCCGAAGGCCTTGGCCCCGGCGAAGCCGGGGAGTCCGCCTTGACGCAGCGCATGGCCGACGCCCTCACTCAGCGCATCCAATCGCTACCCACCCACTGGCCATGGATGCACCCTTCGTTCTCGGAATCGCCGCCGCGCCGGGCAAATGCTCCGGCCACCGCTGGAACGTAGTTCCTACCATTTTCCTCTGTTACAATAGCCGTGGGGCTTCTTCACGTTGACTAAGGCCGTTACCATTCCGGAGCCAGCTTCCCGTACGCCGCGCCTCGTCGCTGGTCGTGACGTGCGAACGCTGCCGCTCAGTCCGCGAGAGGCTTTCTTGCTATCGCGCGTCGACGGCGCCACCAGCGAAAGCGAGCTCGGCGCCCTCACAGGCTTCGATGCAGACGCGGTGCGCGCCATCGTCGACCGTCTCGAGGCCCTCGGCGCGATCGCGTGCGAGCGGTCCTCCGGCGGGTCGGAGGGCGTGCGTCCTCCGACCGGGGAGCAACCGACCCGCGAACCGACCCGCGTTTCTCAGACCCAGGTAAAGCGCATCAAATACGACCCGCGGGATCTCGAGGAGGTCGTCGATCTCGATCTCGAGCGCAAGGGAAAGGTCTTGGAGCTCTTCGCTCAGATCGGCCAACTCGACTACTACGCGCTCCTAGGCGTGTCGGAGATGGCCGAAAAGAAGGACATCAAACGCGCGTATTACTCCGTCGGGCCCGACTTTCACCCCGACCGCTTCTACGGCAAAAAGCTCGGCTCTTTCAAAGCCAAGATGGAAGCCGTCTTCGCCCAGCTCACGTTCGCGTACGAAACCCTCTCCTCGGCCGAGCGAAGGGCGGAGTACGACAGCTACCTGTCGACACAAAAGCAAACACGGTCGATGGAGAAGCTGCTCGAGAGCGCTACCATCGTCTCCGCGGCTCCCGTCGCGGTGCCGGCGGCACCCCATGTCGATCCGGCGACGGCATCCCCTCCTCAGCCGCCGACCGCGCCACGGCAGAGCTTGGCGCCTCCGGTCGACCCCGACCGCGCGCGACGCGATGCGCTCGCACGCAAGCTCGGCATCGCTAGGCCGTCGCTACCGCCCCCCGAGGCCCGCCGAGCGACGCCTCCTCCCACCCCGCCGCACCACGAGGTCGCCGCGCAAGATCTCAAGCGTCGCCACGAAGCCATGGTCGGTGAGAGCCGCAAATCGCAAATTGGCCGCTACGTCGACGCCGGCAAGGCGTCGCTCACGACCAATCCGGCGGCCGCCGCCAACGCGTTCAAGCTGGCTTTGACGCTCGATCCGAAGAACGAAGAAGTCATTAGGCTCCATCAGGAGGCGGGCGCGGTTGCCGCCGCGACGCTGGCCGAGGGCTATCTAAAGCAGGGCGACTACGAAAGCCGCATGGGTCAATGGCTCGAAGCCACGCGCTCCTACGTGCGAGCCGCCAACGGTATGCCCAACGACGCCGCCGTCCTGCAGAAGGCCGCGAACGCGCTGCTCCGGTCGTCGGGCGACATGCACCAAGCGGTCGACTTAGCGAAGCGGGCCATCGCGCTGACGCCCAAACGGCTCGAGCCCCGCCTGACTTTGGCCGAGCTCTACATGGCTGCCAACCTTCCCCTGGCCGCCAAACGGGAGCTCGAAGGAGCACGTCAGATTTCTCCGCGAGATGATAGGATTACCGAGTTGTCGAAGCGCCTGAAGTAGTGGTCCTCCCACCAACGGAAGCGTTACGAACGTAATGGAACGCGTGATCGGCATAGACCTCGGCACCACCAATTCGTGTGTTGCCATCGTGGAGAACGACAAGCCGCAGGTGATCTCGAATCGAGGTGGCTACAAAACCACCCCATCGATGGTCGCCCTCACCGAAGCGGGCAAGCGACTCGTCGGTCACATCGCCAAGCGGCAAGCCATCACCAACGCCGAGAACACCGTGCAAGCCGCCAAGCGGCTCATCGGCCGCAAATGGACTTCGCCGCAGGTGAAGAACGCGGTGCTCACCTCGAGCTACCGAATCGTCGAAGGTCCCCACGGCGACATCCGCGTCCAGCTCCGCGAGAAGCAATACTCGGTGCCCGAGATCAGCGCCATGGTCCTGCAGGAGATGAAAGTCATCGCCGAGGACTACCTCGGGCAGCCCGTGAGCAAGGCGGTGGTCACCGTCCCCGCGTACTTCAACGACAACCAGCGGCAGGCCACCAAAGACGCCGGGCAGATCGCCGGGCTCGAGGTCATCCGCATCATCAACGAGCCCACCGCGGCCGCGCTCGCTTACGGCTTCGGCAAGCGGCTCGATCAAACCATCGCCGTCTACGATCTCGGCGGCGGCACGTTCGACATCTCGATCCTCGAGATCGGCGAGGGCGGCATCTTCAAGGTCATCGCGACGGCGGGCGACACCTTCCTCGGCGGCGAGGACTTCGACGCGCGTATCATCGACTGGCTGGTAACGGGGTTTCAAGCGGAGCACTCCATCGATCTGCGCGAAGATCGCATGGCGCTCCAGCGCCTGCGCGACGGCGCCGAGAAGGCCAAATGCGAGCTTTCTACGCTGAGAGAGTCGGAGGTAAACCTCCCCTTCATCATCTCGAGCGGTCAAAACGAGGCGCTCCACCTGCAGCGCGTGCTCAGCCGCGAAACGCTGGAAAAGCTCTGCGGCGACCTCATCGATCGCACGGTCGAGATCTGCAAGCAAACCTTGGCCGACGCGAAGATCTCCACCAAAGAGATCGAAGAGGTCGTGCTCGTGGGCGGCATGACGCGCATGCCCAAGATCCAAGGCGCGGTGGCGGGGTTCTTCGGGCGTGAGCCGAGCAAGGGAGTTCACCCTGACGAGGTCGTGGCGCTCGGAGCCTCCATCCAGGGCGCCACCCTGGTCGACGAGAAGAAGCAGATGATCCTGCTCGACGTCACCCCGCACGCGCTCGGTATCATGACGTTCGGCAGCTATTTCGAAGAGCTCGTCCCGCAAAACACGACGGTGCCCACGAGCCGCGCCAAGACCTTCACGACGAGCCGCGACAACCAGACGGCGGTCAAGATCATCGTCATGCAGGGCGAGAGCGAGAAGGCCGAGCAAAACGACCTGCTCGGCGAGTTCATCCTCACGGGCCTGCGCCGCGCCCCCAAAGGCCAGGTCGAAATCGAGGTCACCTTCGCCATCAACGCCGACGGCATCGTCAGCGTGAGCGCGCGCGATCTGGAGACGGGGCAGGAGCAGTCGATTCAGGTGACGGCCACGAGCGGCCTCACGCCGGAAGAGATCGCCAAGATGATGGAAGACGCCCAGCAGTTCACCGTGCAGCGGCGAACGAGCGAAGAGTTCGAGGGCGTCAAACAAGAGGCCGAGAAGCTGATCGTGCAAATCGAGCAGCTCTTACCGGAGGTCGAACAGATCGTCGCCTCCAGCGACTTCGGGAAAGACGCCATCGGCAAGGCGAAGTCGGTCGTCGAAAAGGCCCGCGCCGCCATCGCACGGCAAGACGTCGCCGCCATCCGCGAGCAGATCGAAGGATTGTCGCGGACCCAACGGATGTTCAAGGGCGTGGTCGCCAAGACCTAGGCAGGGAGATGGAAATGCCGCGCACCGACCCGCCGCCGAAGCCAGCCGAACCGAACGGCGATTCGGGTGTGTTGCCGGCATCCGACGCCGCCGCCATCGGATGGGTCGACGACGAATCGATCGACATCGACTTGCAGGGGACCGACGGCCCGGCCGGCGACGCGGAGATCACCGTCGGCGAGGCCGAACTCGGGATCGACGAGCTAGGCCTCGACGACCGTGACCTCGACGAGGAAGACAACGCCAACGAGAGGCCCACCGTTTTGCCACCCGTGCCCGAGCAGGAATACGTCCGCTCGATGATGCAGAGGTTGTCCGAGAGTGAGCGCGTCCCTCCTTCTCGCATGCTCACGCCGCCCGCCTTTCCCAGACCCGTCGCGCCGCTCGCGCTCTCTGCCCTGTCTAGCGCGCCCGATTCCGACCCTCCTTCGAGCGATCCGGTGTCGGGCCCGGCCGCCAAGGCGACCGAGCCGCCGGGGTCCGTCGACCCGATCTCGTCGCGACCGACGCCCATCGATCCCATCGTGCCGCTCACGCTCGACTTGTTCGAGACGCTGCGTCCGCGGCGAGCCGCCGATCCCGAACATACGGGGATCCGCGAACGCTCGCTGTTTCCCGCGGAGATCAGCGCCAGAGAGGCACCCTTGGGCGCGCTCTCGTTCGCTCCCGCTTCGGGCGACGCGCTCGAGCTCGTCGAGGCGCGAGCCAAGTCGATAAGACCCGTAGCGCCCGTGGGCCTGACGCTGCGCGACGTGCGCGACAGGTTCGACGTCGGCGATTTCTCGGGAGCTCTGGTGCTCGCCGAAGGCATCATCAAGCAAGACCCTGAGAACGCCGACGTATTGCTCTTGGCCGACCATTGCCGCGACACGTTGCAGCAGATGTACGTCTCGCGGCTCGGCGGCATGCGGCGCGTACCCCAGGTGGCGTTAGGCCAAGAGCAGCTTCGCTGGCTGGCGCTCGACCACCGCTCAGGCTTTCTCTTGTCGCTCGTGGACGGGCGTTCGACCTTCGAACAGCTCCTCGACATCAGCGGAATGCCTTCGCTCGAAGCCCTTCGCATGATGACCCAGCTCCTTTCGCAGAACGTCATCAAGGTTCTTTAGTTCGACCTCGGGCGTGTCCCCATATTCGGAGGCCGGGGCCCGTACGCGTGCCCGTGCCCGGCTTTTTCGCCGGAAAGTTTTCCGAGTTGGGCAATGCGTGCTCCATGACGCGTCCAAGATGGTTCGAGTTCAACTGGACGAGCGACGACGGTCGAAGGTTGCGGGGATTCTGCAAGCCGAGCGTGGGCCCGGACGGCCGGCAAAGGACGACCGCAACTTCGTGGAAGCCGTCTTGTGGTGGCGCCGAACGGGAGTGCCCTGGCGGGGACCTGCCCGACGAGTTTGGCCCGTGGAATCCACACCGTCCTATCGGCTCCTCCTCGTAGGACTTGCTCACCTTCGTGTACGGGCACGGGCACGGGCACGCTTACGGGTAACCAGAATTCAGGGACACGCCGCCCCGAGGCGCAGTAAGAAGGGGCATGCGAATGGCGACGAAGGCCGTCGAGGCCGCGATCGGGATCGCGCTCGGCCTCGTCGCGCTCGGACTTTCGCGCGCGCGTGAAGCGCTCGCTCATGACGACGCGCCGAAGGAAGACTTCGGCGACGACGTGCCCGTGCGCGCCCACGCCGACGACGTAGCCAACTATACGCTCCACGCCGTGCTCGACGACGCGACGCACGTCGTGCACGGCGACGGAACCATCGTCTTTCGCAACACGTCGAACGCGACGCTGCACGAGCTCTTCTTGCACCTCTATTTGAACGCCTTCAAGAACGAGCGTTCGGTCTTTCTACGAGCGCCGGTCTCGTCCGGGCGGGGCACGTCGCCCGTCGGCGACTGGGGCTACGTCGACGTCACCAAGCTCGCGTGGCGCGATGGTTCAGCAGATGCGAGCACCGATCTCTGGGCCGGCGCCGACAAAACGACCGCCGGCGACGCCGACGACCAAACCGACATCCGCGTGCCCTTGCCGCGCCCGCTCGCGCCCGGTCAAAGCATCACGCTCGACGTCGGCTGGGACGCCAAGCTTCCGAGCATCGTCGAGCGCACGGGTCACCACGGGCAGTTCTACATGGTGGCGCAGTGGTTTCCCAAGCTCGCGCGGCTCGAGCCCACCGGCCAGTGGCGCCACTCTCCCTTTCATCATCTGAGCGAGTTCTACGCCGACTTCGGGACCTACGACGTCACCATCGACGTTCCCGCGGGCATGGTGGTGGGCGCCACAGGTAGCCGCGTATCGGCGACGACGGAGAAAGGTCGCTTCGTCGCGCGCTATCGCCAAGACGACGTGCACGACTTCGCGTGGTCGGCGTCGCGCGACTTTCGCGAAAAAACGAAGGTGGCCGAGGGCGTGGAAATTCGCGTGCTCTTTCCGCCGGGCTACGAGGCAGTCGCCGACCGCGAGATGGCCACGGCGGTCTTCGGCCTGCGCTATTTCGGACAGCGGTACGGCCCTTACCCCTACGCCGTTCTCACGATCGTTCATCCCCCCGCTGGCGCCGAAGAAGCCGGTGGGATGGAATACCCGACGCTCATCACCACCGGAGGCGCTTGGTATAGCCCGCCGTTCGTGCACGACATCGAGGCCGTCACCATCCACGAATTCGGTCACCAATATTTCTACGGGCTCGTCGCGAGCGACGAGCAAACGTGGCCCTTTTTGGACGAGGGCGTGAACTCGTTCGCCGAAATCGACGCCATGCGCGCGATGTTCGGCGCGGGATCCGGCGCTGACTTCGCGGGCGTCGAGGTGAGCGTCGCTTCGCTTCTGCGCCTTTCGACCTCGGCCCAGCACAACGAGCCCGTGGCCCAGCCTGCGCCCGCCTTCGCGAGCGGCGCCGACTACGGGGCGCTCGTGTATGCGCGCACGGCCGCGATCCTCGAGACCGCCGGCCGTGTCTACGGCGAAGCTCTGCTCCGGCGTGCGCTCGGCCGTTACGCGCGGCGCTATCGATTTTCGCACCCGGGCTACGACGCATTCGTCGGTGAGCTGGTAGGGGTGCTCGGCGAGGGCGCCGGCAAGAACCTGGAAGTGGCCCTCCGCCAAAAGGGTTGGGTCGACTACCTCGTGGCGAGCGCCGCCTCGAGCCGCGACGACCTTCCCGCGGGCGTCTTCGATCGCGGCGGCGCGCGCGAGACGGTCACTCGTGGCACCCCCGGCGCGGCGACTTACAAGGGCTGGGCCCTCATCATGCGCCACGGTACCCTCGAGTTGCCCGTCGACATCGAGCTCTTGGGCGCCGACGGCACGAGCCAGCGCTCGGTTTGGGACGGCGCCGGCGATTGGACGCGCATCTCCTACGAAGGAAAGAGCGAGCTCGCTCGCGTCGTCTTCGATCCCGACGGCAAGGTGACCCTCGACAAAAACCTCCTCAACAACGCA
>DATEMX010000749.1:0-4644 GCA_035275365.1 Polyangiaceae bacterium
CCATCGGGCACGGGTCGTGCGGCTGGCCGCCTAGGGCGCGTCCTTAAGTGGCCGTGCGAAGGGCGGTCGCCCGAGCCCCCGCGTTGACACGCCTCGGGAGCCATGCATAATGCGCCCCCTCTCAGATCCGGAGTGTCGACCCATGTACACCGTCCCCAAAATTCAAGCACTTGAGGCTGCCCAGCTCCGCACCGGGCACCCGGAATTTCGCGTTGGCGACACCATTCGGGTCCACTACAAGATTGTCGAAGGCGACAAAGATCGCGTCCAGGTCTACCAGGGCGTGGTCATCAAGAAGCACCGCGCCGGGCTCCGCAGCTCGTTCACCGTACGCAAGGTGAGCTTCAACGTGGGCGTCGAGCGCATGTTCATGCTCCACAGCCCCCGCCTCGACAAGGTCGAGATCACGTCGCGCGGCGTCGTTCGCCGCGGGCGCCTGTTCTACCTTCGCGAGCTGTCGGGCAAGGCTGCCCGCGTCCGCGACGAAAAGGACCAGTAAGCCGCGCGCCGGGTTCAGTCCGGCGTATCGGTCCTGCCCAGACAGGCGCTATGCTCGGGACCTCCGACGGTCCGCGAGAACCCACGATGCGAACGCGCCTCCACGTCATCCTCGTCGTAGTAGCCGCCTTTCTCCTTTCTTTCGCACGTAGCGCTGGGGCCGCCCCCGAAGCGCACATCTTGCGAATCGACCCGCGGGCCAGCCAAGCGGAGGGCGCGCCTGTCCTCACGACGGTGGTCGAGCTCGTCCAGAACAAGCGCATGAGCGAGGCGATCGCCGAGTGCGCCACGATGCGGGGCGATTCGCAGCTCGATTGCCAGAGCGAAAAGCTCGAAGCGCCGCAGGCTCTCTATTCGCCCATCGCGCCCTTCCCGGAGACGGCCGCCATCTTCACGGTGACCGTCGACGGGGCCGATCGACCCGGCTCCTTCGTCTCCAAGGCACGCTGGGGCGAGAGCCTTGCGCAACCGGGCATCGGCACCGCGTGGCTCATCGTCATCGACGCCGCGTCGTCGATGGGCTCGCGCTTCGAAGACGCCAAGGCGGTCGCCGGCGCGTTCATCGGCTCACTCACGACCAACGACATCGTCGACGTGATGTTCTTCAACGACCGCCAGGTCGTCAGCGATTCGAAGTGGCAGCCTTCATCCGCCAAGGCGCAGGTCGAAGGGTTCGTCAACGCGCTGAAATCGACTTACCCGGTGCAGGGTCGCGTGCGGCCCCTCTTCAACATCATCAAGCAGGCGGCGACCGACGGCTTTCGCGAGCTCGGCAACGTCGGGGGTAAGGTCAACGTGCCGCTCCACCAAGCCATGCTGGTGCTCTCGAACGGCACGGCCGGCACCGACGCCAACTCGACGGGGCCGGGCGCCGGGCTGCTCAGCCAATACCTCGCCAAGGGTCGCTTTCCCGAGGACAACACCGTTCAGCCGAAGACGCCGCTGCCCGTCGTCTCGGTGTGGCTGCCCTCGGGCGGTTTCGATGAGTTTCGCGCGAACGCGCAAGAGTTCATGCAGGGGCTCGCCAACCCGGACATCGGCGGCTTCTACGACGTCGTGCGTTCGGGCCAGGGTGCCGCGAAGGGCGCCAAGCTGGTGACCGCCGTGCGCACGCGCTTCAACCAGATGCACATCGTCAAATGGAAGGTGGCGTGTATCAATCCGTCGGTCACGCAGACCTTCAAGCTGGTGTTCACCAACACGAGCACGCCCGTGCTGGGAGACTCGACGTTCAAAGACGTCCCCATGGGCATCGATCCCACGCAATGGCCACTCGACGTCAACGTCGACTACACGCAGCAGATCGCCGCGCGAGATCCCCTCGAGCCCGGCGGCAAGTTCACCGTGTACGGCGACTTTTGCTGGGGCGGCGAGAAAGACCGCGCGGAGGTCTACTTCATTTCGGCAGGCACGCAGCCGCCCGCGACGATGGCTGGCACCGATCTCGAAGCAGCCAAGAGGACACAACAGCAGCTCATCGCCAGCGGCCTTCGAGGCCGCGCGATTCAATCTTCTGATCGCGACGCCGTCTTCGAAGCGCCCGACAAGGACAAGATCCTCTCCGGTTCCGGCAAAGCAACGACCGCTCGGCTCGTCATCTACGACAACAAGGCACATCGTACGAGCGGCGTCACCGCGCCGACGATCCTCACGCTGAGAGCTCAGGAAAAATCGATCCCGTGGCTCTTGGTAGGGGGTGGTGCCGCCGGCGTGGTCGTCATCGCGTTGCTCCTCGTCGTCGTGTTTCGAGGTGGTGGCAAGAAGCGGCCTGCCGCGGGCGCACCGATGCCGGTCGTCGCCGCGGGCGCGCCCTATGCTCCCGCGCCTTCGCCCTACGGAGGCGCCGCGCCTTCGCCCTACGGAGGCGCTGCACCTTACGCTCCTGTCGCCCCCGTTCCTTATGCTCCTCCCGCGGCGCAACCGGCGCCGGCATTCGGTGCGCCGGGGCCTTTCGCGTCACCGCAAGCTCCCGCAGCGCCCGCGGCGCCCAACCAAGAGTTCATGTACGGCGGCGCACCTCCGCCGGGTGGATATGGGCTGACCATGGCACACCCTCAGGCACCGCAGGCGGCGCCACCGAGCCCCTACGGCCAAGCGCCGGTCGGGAGCGTGTCGCGCGCGGTGTTGAGCGGCCCGGCGGGCACGTACACGGTGATGCCGGGCGTCGACATGAGCATCGGGCGCGACGCCGCCAAGTGTCACATCGCCCTCACGGAGCCGCGCGTCTCCGGCGTGCACGCCACGCTCAAGGTGGAAGGCGGCCAGCTCTACGTTCGCGACGAACAGTCGAACAACGGCACCTTCGTCGACGGCCACCGGCTCGCTCCGCACGTGTGGACCATAGTCCCCGCGGCCGGCTCGCTGAAGATAGGGCCGCTCGAATTCAGCGTGCGCCTCGAATAGTCGGGCGCCGCGCGCTACATGGTAGACGCCCCGACCATCCTGCTCGAAGTCGCTCAACGATCCGATCCCGGTCGCGATCCCAACAAGCAAATCAACGAAGACGCCATGGGGCACCGGCCCACGCGCCTCGGCCACCTTTTGGTGGTGTGCGACGGCATGGGAGGGCACGCATTAGGACAGGAAGCGAGCCATCTGGCGGTTGCGACGATCATTCGCGTGATCGAAGCCTCTCCGCCGAACGTCTCGCCGGGGACGGCGCTGGTCAACGCCATCGTCGAAGCCGGGCATTTGGTGTATCGGATGGGCGGACAAGGCGAGCAGCAAGCGCGCCCGGGCTCGACTTGTGTCGCGGTGCTCGTGCACCCGCTCGGCGCGGAAATCGCGCACGTCGGCGACAGCCGCGTCTACCTGATGAGGCGCGGCCAAGTTTGGCAGCTCACCAAGGACCACTCCGTCGTCCAGCAGATGGTCGATCGCGGCGAGATCACCGCCGAACAGGCGTCGCTGCATCCCGAGGCGAACAAAATCACCCGCGCACTCGGCATCCGGCCCGAAACGCTCGTCGAACTGCGCGACCCGCCCTTCGTGCATGCCCCCGGCGATCTTTTCCTGCTCGCGTCCGACGGGCTCAGCGATCTCGTCCGCGCCGAGGAGATCGCCCGGGTGGTCGCCAACGCCTCGTCACTCGACGCGGCTTGCCTCGAGCTGGTCGGCATGGCGAACGCGCGCGGCGGACACGACAACATCACGGTCCAAATCGCCCGCCTACCCCAGTCGCCAAGAGCCCACATCACCCTCCCTGACCACGCGCTCGCCGATCGGGGGCCGCCTCCCACCCTCATGGAGCCACCCTTGCAACTGCAACAGGGTTCCGACAAGACGCTCGTCGATCCGAACCCCCCGAGCCCCACCCCAACGGTGCCACAAGCGATGATCGCGCCCATCGTCGCGCTCGAGCCTCCGTCGCCCGAGCGCGCGACGCTGCCGATCCCTATGCCGCCCGTCGTGCCCGACGAACACCAGGGAGCGCCCTCCCAAGGAGGATGGGTCGTGCTCGCCGTGGGGCTCGCAACGTTCGTGCTCATCGTGTCCGGTGTGGTGACCTGGTGGCTGCTTCGGAGATCGCCTTGATGACGAATCCGCTGCTCGACATTCTGGGCAGGCCGTGATGACCTCGTTGTCCTCATGATCCCGGGATTCGGCAAGCAGGCGATCATCGTCGGTAGCGCTCCCGATTGCGACATCGTGATCGCCGCGCAAGGGGTCGCGCCCCACCACGCGCGCATCGTCTTGCGCGAGGGGCAGCTCGCCTTCATCGACAACGCCCAGGGCCCGTCGTTCGGCGGCGGAAAGCCGATCCCGCCAGGGCAAACGGTGCCTTTCGACCTCGCCACGCCCTTCTCGGTGGGCCAGGGACAAATCCCGCCCTCGCACCCGGCCCTCTCGCTCATGATGATGTCGCGCGGAGCGTTCGCCGCGCCGCCTGGGCAGCTCGTCATCGGTCACGATCCTACCCTGTCGAACCTCGTCATCTCGCATCCCGCGATCGCTCCACGCCACGCCGCCATCGCCTGCGATCGCATGACGGTGACCGATCTCGGTGCGCCCTCCGGCGTCACCATCGGCCAAGCGCGCATCGCGCCAGAGAACGCGGTCGGCGTCGACGCGCGCATGGTGATATCCCTCGGACCCGTCGCCGTCCCCGTCGGGCTTCTGTTGCAGGTAGCGCAGTCGTTCGGCATC
>DATEMX010000750.1:0-15040 GCA_035275365.1 Polyangiaceae bacterium
GCGGAAGCTTTGCCGTGGTTCTGCCCGCCTCGGCGTCGCAAATACCGAAGCGAGCCTCGATGAGACCTGCCAAAAAGAAGAGTCGGGGCTAAAGGTCCCGCGCGGGAGCTCGCCGCATTGACGAGGGGGCGGCGGACCGAAAGGCTTTTCATCATGCCGCACCCGTGGCACGACATCGCGCTGCCCGATGAGCTCGGTCTCGGAACGTTTCCGGCGATCATCGAGATTCCCAAGGGGTGCAAGAACAAATACGAGCTCGACAAGTCGACGGGGCTCCTTCGAGTCGATCGCGTGCTCTTCGCGTCGATGCACTATCCCGCCAACTACGGCTTCGTTCCCCGCACGCTGGCCGAGGACGGCGATCCGCTCGACGTTTTGGTGCTCGGGCAAGAGCCGGTGTTGCCGCTCGCGATCCTAGCGGCCCGCGCCATCGGCGGCTTTCGCATGCGTGACGACAGCGGCATCGACGACAAGATCATCTGTGTGCACGTCAACGATCCGGCGTTTTCGGACTACGCCGACGTGAGCGAGCTGCCTCGCCACGTAGTGACCGAGATGATGCGGTTCTTCGAGGAATACAAAGTGCTGGAGGGCAAATTCGTGGAGGTGGGGGAGCCGCTCCACCCGACGGAAGCCGGCGCTGCCATTCGCGATGCGGCCGAGCGCTACCGGCGCCATTTCGGGGTGCCGGTCTCGAGCAGCCGTGTCAGGGCGTGTCCTGAATTCCGGTACCCCTAAACGTGCCCGTGCCCGTGCCCGTACACGAAGGCGTGCAAGTTCTGCGAGGAGCCGATAGTTTGGACGATCGTGATCTGCTCCTGCCAAAGTCTGCAGCAGTAGTACTATTCGGTGACGGCCGCGAGAAGGAGGCCTGCGCTCGCCGCGCCGAACACCGAGCTGGCGATCGCGCCATGAAGGCCCGCGGGCGACATCGTCATGGCGAGACCGAAGAGCACGAGCAAGGCTCCCGACACGGCCGCGACAGGTCGAGTCTTCACACCGACAAGGAGCGCGAGACCGCAAAAGCCTTCTAGCACCGTCGCGAACCACGCCAGAATGACCACCACGAGCTTCGGAAGGAAGGGCATGAGCGTCTCGGCGTACGCGAGGAAATGCTGGAAGTCGCCCCAGGCCACGTGCGGCGTGCCGTAGCGGCCCCACGCTCCGAACCGATCCGCTACGGACGAGAGGAACAGCGAGGCGAGAGCGATGCGGCCGAAGACGGCCGCGAACTTGCGAAAACCTGGCGTCCTGAGGAGCGGCATGCGCGCCAGACCCCAGTACCAGGTTGCCGTGGAGGGGTCCACGTTCTGCGATCTTTAGCTCTCGGGCAAAAGATGCCATGTTCCCCGCGTGCAGGGCCTTCGCTTCGTGCATCGGTTCTCGGTCGTGCCCGCCTTGGCGATCGCCTTTTCGTGGGCTGCCGTGGCAGAAGCTGATGCAGAACCCATTCATCTCGTCTACCGCGCCCATGCGGGCTGTCCCGACGCAAGCGCGTTCGCCGAAGAGGTGCTGCGTCGCACCGAGAAGGCCAGGGTGGTCGAGGAGCCGGCGGCAAAGCGAACGTTCGTCGCGACCGTTCGGGCCAACGGCGATCGTTTCGAGGGGCGCCTCGAAATCAAAACGCCCAGCGAAGCCACGACGGCGCGCGACGTTACCGGCAAAACCTGCGGCGCCGTCGCGTCAGCGCTGGCGTTCGTGGCGGCGCTGGCCATCGATCCCGACTCGGCTCACGAGGATCGCGCCCAGGTATCCGGAGTGGTGGGAGACTCGGGCGCCGCCCGACCGCGCCCGCCGCTCGCTCCCGGTACGACGAGGCTCGCTCCCGGCACGATGACGCGATCCGAAGCGCCGCCCGCGGAGGCCCGCGAATGGCGCTGGCGCGCCGGCCTTCGCGGCGAAGGTCATGGCTTCATCGCGCCCGAATACGCGCTCGGCATCGGTGCGTTCGTCGATCGCGCGGCGTCGCCCTCGAGTGGGCGAGACCTCGTCGCGATCCACGCGTGGCGCCTTTCGGCCCACTACGCGCGGACGGGCACCATCCGCAACCAGGCCGGAGCCGCCCACTTCGATTGGGCCACGTTCGGCGCCGACGTTTGCCCGTTGGCGGTCGATTGGGGAACCCGCGCGGGCCTTGGCGTATGCACCGGCCTCGACGCGGGGCTCCTGCGGGGCCAGCGCGACGGAGGGGTCGACTTGCCAACGGCGATTCGATTTTGGTTAAACGCTCGCGCAAGCGCAAGAATTCACTTATTTTTGTCCGATGTTTGGTTTGTCGAAACGGATCTTGGAATCGGCGCTCCGCTGCGCCGCGACCGCTTCATTTTCGAGGGACCCACCTCCGTGCTCTACGAGGTTCCGGCCGCGGGCTTCGGAGCGTCGGTGGCGATCGGCTATCGCATCGGTGATCGGGCGCCGCGTTTGCGGCCATAGTGCAGGGGATGGGTAACGCCAGCCTCGTCCAAGGTGCGCACCCGGGGATCCGCCCTGCGGAGATCCTCGATCATGCGACCCGGCTGCGCGCGCTCGTCGCCGAGCACTTCGACTTCATCTGGCGGAGCCTCCGCCGGTTGGGCGTGCCCCCGGCCGATCTCGACGACGCCGCCCAACAGGTGCTCATGGTCGTAAGCCGCAAGCTCTCGTCCATCGACCCCGAGCGAGAAAAGTCGTTCGTCTTCCAGACGGCGTTTCGCGTGGCCTCGGACGTTCGTCGCGCGCACCGGCGGCGCCGTGAGGTGGTCGATCCGAGCATGCTCGAGCGCGTCGATACCGCGCCCGGGCCCGAGGCGATGGCCGAGCACAAGCGCGCGCGCGAGCTGCTCGATGCTCTGCTCGAGGAAATGGATCTCGACCTCCGCGCCGTCTTCGTCCTTTTCGAAATCGAGGAGCTTTCGTCGATCGAAATCGCGCGGCTTTTGGAAGTGCCCGTCGGGACGGTGGCGTCGCGCTTGCGCCGCGCGCGGGCCGATTTTCAAGCCCGGGTCTCCCTGATCGAGGGGGCCCACCGAGGAGTCATTCGATGAACGATCCCCCCCGCCTGCTGGTCACTGAAGAGATGGGCCTCGGCGCCAAACTGCTCGACTCTGCGCGCGGCGACGCCCCCCCGAAAGGAGCGAGGCACCGCGCCTTGGTCGCGCTCGGCGTCAGCGGTGGCGCGCTCCTGACGGCGAGCGTGGCCGAAGGCGGAGCGTCGCTCGCGGCGCAGTCGGCGCTCGGTTCCGCGTCGGCGTCCAAGGCTTTCGCTTGGGCGGTGTTCGCGAAATGGGCCTCGGCCGGTGCGCTGGCGGCGGCAGTGACGGCGGGTGCCGTCACGCAGATGGCGCCGAGCAAGACATCCGACGAGCAGAGGGCCGTTCCCTTCGAACGAGCGACCGTCCCCGTGGCCGCGGCGGCGCCGCGGCCCGTCGAAGTTGCGGCGCGTGCGCCCGTCGATGAGCGTCCTCGGGGCGACGAACGCGCGTTGATCGATGGCCCTCGCCCTGGCCGTGCCGAGTCGCTGGCCCCGATCGAAAAATCCGTGCCCAAGGGGTCGGCGCGCCTCTCCGCGCCACGCGGGGTCGTTCTGGGCGATGGCGATACTCCGGGAAGCGCTGCTCCTCGGGGTCTGGTGGCGGCGGCGGATTTGGCCGACGAGATCGCGCTGCTCGATCGCGCCCGCGAGGCCCTCGTTGCAGGAGCTCCCGATCGGGTGCTCGCTGCGCTCGACGACTACGATCGGCGCTTTGCCGCCGGCGCGCTGGCGATGGAGGCCAAGGTGCTCAAAATCGAAGCCTTGGGCAAAGAGGGCGACTTGGGCCGGGCAGCTTCGCTGGCGGAGCAGTTCCTGAAGCAATATCCCAAGAGTGCTCACGTTGCGCGCGTGCGGTCGCTGCTCTCATCGACGCAAAAATCGCTGACCCCGTGATCGCGCGGCGAAGTCCTGGCCATCTAATCCTCGGCATCCAATGCCTAGCCTAGAACACCGAACGGTTTTGACCGTTCGGCGTTTTTGACTCTTTTTCACCGGGGGCTTCGCCCCCATCCCCGCCGGAGCAAGTCCAGAAAACAGGGCCCCACCCCAGCTTTGGGGCCCCAGCCACCAAACGATGTTGCCGATTGAAATGCAACTCCTGAATCGGTTCTAGAAGGAGCTCGAACATGAAGCTTACGCTGATGACCTTGGGTTCGATGTTGGCACTGATCGCGTGCGGAGGTGACGCATCGCTCGGCAAGTCGGACTCGCCGGTCGAGATGGCCTCGGGGACCGGCTCGGGTACGACGGCGTCGGGCTCCACGAGCGGCACCGGCACGACCGGCTCCGGCGCGACCGGCGCGGGCACCACGAGCTCAGGTACGACGACCGGCTCGGGATCGACGGGCGCTGGTGGCTCAGGCGGCTCTGGGGGGTCGAGCGGTCAGGGCGGTTCGAACGCTGAAGATGCAAGTACGCCTCGGAGCGACGCCGGTGCCGACCCGTGCGCCACCGTTCGTTGCGCTGCCGGAACGCACTGCGCCCTCGAAGAGGTCGTGTGCATTCAGGCGCCGTGCTTGCCGCAACCCGTTTGCCTGAAAGACGGCGCGAGCTGCAAAGTCGACAAAGACTGCCGCCTCGTCGACAACTACTGCGGCGGCTGCACGTGCGACGCTCTCGGGGCAACCCAAACGCCGCCGGCTTGCAACAAGGGCATCGTGCAGTGCTTGCGCGCTCCTTGCCAGGGAAAGACGGCGCATTGCTCGTTCGGCTCGTGCGTTGCCCAATAGCGCCCGCTTGGCCGAGACCAACGAGTGCTGGCGGCTCCCACCTCGTCGAGCTCGGGTGCGATGCGCTCGAGCTCGAACGCGGATCGGGTCCGAAGCAAGGCGCTCGCGCATCTTGGTGAGTCCGTTTAAGTTTGTGGTTTTCGTCGACCGGGCCTTGCGAGCCTGACGTCGACCTCGGCTATTGGGCGCAAACCCTTTTCAGGCTCCATCGCGAGAAGCCTCTCAAGCCGCGCTGGCTCCCGCCGTACCAAGCGTTGTGCGGTCGAGCCTCGTCGTGAGCATCTTTGGGTCACGCTCGAGAGCGTGGCCTGTATACCGCGAGGTGCGAGTCGGTGTGTGACGCTTCAAAGGCGCCGCACTTCGAGGACGACGCCGACTTTCGTATGTTAGCCTAGCGATCGTGGTGCGCGGCTCATGTCCGCGTTGAGGGAGCCCAATGCGACGCGTGTATTCCTTGAGCAAAGTGAGCGTTCTTCTCGGTATGTCGGTGTTGGCCGCGGCCTGCGGTTCGAAGCCGGAATACGCGAAAGACCCCGACGATGCCGGCTCTGCCGGAGGTGGAGACGCGCGCAGCGGCGCCGGGAACGAAACGGGGCTCATCACGATCGGCATGGGTGACGCGTCGTCGGACGTCAGCGTCGTGCGCGACGATGGCTCTACGCCGGCGAGCTTGTGCGGCGACGGCGTCATCCAAGCCGCCGAAGCGTGCGACGACGGCAACCCTACGCCCGGTGACGGATGCTCGGGTATCTGCACGATCGAGCCGGGTTACAAGTGCGAGTCGGCCAACCAAGCGTGTGTGTACGCCCCCACCATGGTGTGCGGCAACGGCCAGATCGAGGCCTCGGAGCCGTGCGACGACGGCAACACGGTGGGCAACGACGGCTGTTCGGCCACGTGCGTCGTGGAGCCCGGATATGCGTGCGACAAGACCGGATGCAAGCCCGTGAGCGCGCCGGCGAAATGCGGCGACGGCCTAGTGAACCAGGGCGAAACTTGCGACGACGGGGGAAACGACGCCAGCGCGCCGGCGAGCGGCGACGGCTGCAGCTCGACTTGCCAGACCGAGAATGGCTTCGAGTGCAAGGAGGCAGGCAAGCCTTGCACGAAGCTCGAGTTCTGCGGCGACGGTGTCGTCCAGGGGAATATCGGCGAAGAGTGCGACGACGGCAACGGCAAACCCGCCGACGGATGCTCGGGCGTTTGCAAGATCGAGAACGGCTATGCTTGCGGCGACGCGGGGGGCGGCTGCACGCGGCTCTGGATCTGCGGAAATGGCAAGGTCGATCCTGGCGAGGCGTGCGACGACGGCAACACGATGGGCCTCGATGGCTGCGCCGACGATTGCACTTACGTCGAAGGCGGCTTCACATGTCCGAAGGCGCCCGACGGAACGGGGGGAGGGTGCGTGCCCGCGCCTCAGAATACCTGCGGCGACGCCATCCTCGGCCCCAGCGAGCAATGCGACGACGGCAACAAGGCCGATCTCGACGGCTGCTCGGCGCTCTGCAAAGTCGAGAGCGGCTTTACTTGCGACGCGAGCGGCAAAAACTGCACGCGCATCCTCTTCTGCGGTGACGGCAAGGTGAGCCTCGAGCTCGGCGAAGACTGCGACGACTCCAACGCGAACGGCGGTGACGGCTGCAGCAAGCTCTGCAAACGCGAGCTCGGCTTCACCTGTCCAGTGCCTCCGCTCGCCGGGGCCTGCACCGCGGTGCCCATCGTCTGCGGCGACGGCGCGATCGGGGGAACGGAACAATGCGACGACCGCAATACCGCCGCTGGTGACGGCTGCGACGGCGCTTGCCAGCGCGAAGTCGGGTGGACTTGCCCGGCGGCGAACGCGCCGTGCATCGCCACGGCGTGCGGCGACGGCGTCATCGCCGGCAGCGAACAATGCGACGACGGCAACACGTCGGTCGTCGCCGACGGGTGCAGCGCG
The DNA here is from genome assembly GCA_035275365.1 of Polyangiaceae bacterium. GTDB lineage: Bacteria > Myxococcota_A > Polyangia > Polyangiales > Polyangiaceae > DASWDH01. Next base: position 6,683 of record DATEMX010000750.1, read on the forward strand.
ACCTGCAAGCTACAGCCCGGCTTCGCATGTGCGACGACCAACAAGAGGAGCACCTGTCACGCGACGACGTGCGGCGACGCCACGCAAGAGGGGTTCGAGCAGTGCGAAGATCACAACCTCGTCCCGTATGACGGGTGCTCGCCGACCTGTACGATCGAGCCGAAGTGCGCGGGCGGCCAATGCACGCCCGTGTGCGGCGACGGCCTCAAATTTCCGCAAGAGGCGTGCGACGACGGCAACGTGATGCCGGGCGACGGATGCAGCGCCTCGTGCACGCTCGAAGGGCAATCCGACGCGGGCCCCAACGAATTCGATTGCACGCTGGTGACCCTGAGCCCCCCCACGACGCTCGATATTCCCATTCTCTTTCGCGATATGCTGTACACCAACACGTCGTTCAGCGCCGACGGCGGCGTGATAGCGACAGGGCACCCGGACTTCCAGCTCGATCCGCACAACGGTTCGACCGGTCTCGTGATGACGGCCTTGGACGCCGAAGGCAAGCCGACCTACAAGAGCGGCAAGGGCAATGCCAATAGCGCCACGCTGCTCCAGAGCCCGACCTCGTTCTACTGGTGGTACCACGACAAGCAGTGCGCGGCCGACGGCGGCGCTTGCACGCAGAACCCCTACGCGAACCTCGTGTACCTCGATGTCATGGGCAAGCCTACCAAGCTCACCTTCGACAAGATTTCGGGCGACGCCGGCGTTGCCGTCTATCAATACAGCAGCGGCACGTTCTTTCCCGTCGACGGTCTCGGGTGGAACGCGAGCGCCGCCACTCGACAGGTCTCGAACAACCACAATTTCTCGTTTACGAGCGAGCTCCGCTACCAATTCACCTACTTCGGCGGCGAAATCCTCGACTTTACCGGCGACGACGACGTGTGGGTCTTCATCAACGGCAAGCTCGCCGTCGACATCGGCGGCGTCCACAGCGCGCAGAACAAGTCGATTACGTTGAACGCCGCCAACGCCACCACCCTCGGCCTCACCGTGGGTGGCATGTACGAGATAGCGCTCTTCCAAGCCGAGCGGCACACCACCGCGTCGAACTACAAGCTGACGTTGAGCGGCTTCGTGCGTCAGGTCACCCAGTGCCTCCCGCACTGCGGCGACGGCAAAGTGCGCGGCGACGAGCTCTGCGACGACGGCAAGAACGACGGCTCGTATGGAAGCTGTCTTCCCGGTTGCACGGGGCGCGCCGGGTATTGCGGCGACAACACCTTGCAGGCCGCCAACGAGCAATGCGACGACGGCAACAACAACGCCGGCTATGGCGGCGTGACGAAGCAGTGCGCCCCGGGCTGCAAATGGGCGCCCTACTGCGGCGACGGCGCGACGTCGAACGGTGAAGAGTGCGACGAGGGAGCGATGAACGGCTCCGGATACGGGCACTGCACGGCGGCGTGCAAGATCGGGCCGCGCTGCGGCGACGGCAAGGTCGATGCGCCCGACGAAGCTTGCGACAACGGCAACAGCAACGGCGCCTCGGCCGATCCCTGCTCGGCGAGCTGCAAGCTCAAGTGCGGCGACGGCGTCAAGGACCCCGGTGAGCAGTGCGACGACGGCGCTGGCAATGCCTTCGGCTATGGTAAGTGCCAGCCGACGTGCACCCTCGGCCCGAGGTGCGGCGACGGGTTCAAGAATGGCGTCGAAGAGTGCGACGACGGCAAGAACGACGGCAGCTACGGGACCTGCAAGCCCGACTGCAAAGTGGCCGCCTATTGCGGCGACGGCACGCTCGACAATCCCCCCGAGCAGTGTGACCGAGGATCGCAGAACGACGCCAACGCGTACGGGAAGAACCTGTGCACCAACGCCTGCAAGCCGAGCCCCTATTGCGGCGACAAGGCGGTCGACGGCACCTTCGGCGAGAAGTGCGACGACGGCGTCAACAGCGGAATGGCGGGCTCGTGTACCACCGACTGCAAGGATTGGGTGCGGCTACAATCGTGCGGCGACGGCACGGTGCAGCCCCCGGAGCAATGCGATTGGGCGGCGAGCGACGGCGGCGCCTCGGCGACGTGCGACATGAACTGCCGTTTCAAATGCGGAAACGGCGTCAAAGACACGGGCGAGGACTGCGACAACGGCACGAACGACGGCAGCTACGGCACTTGCACCGGCGCGTGCAAGCTCGCGGGCCACTGCGGCGACGGCACCAAGAACGGCCCCGAGGCGTGCGACAACGGCAAAGCGGGCAACGTGGCGCTGTCCAATGCCTATGGAAAGAACGTCTGCACCGCGGTGTGCTCGGCGGCGCCGTACTGCGGCGACGGGCGCGTACAGGCGCAGTTCGGTGAACAATGCGACGGCGACGCTGACTGCGACGGCAGCTGCCGGCTGACAATCGTCAACTGAGATACGCGTGTGAACCGAAAAGGTGGCGCAGCGACGTCATAGCGTGCTATGGGATGAGTCTTCGTATGCTCTCGCGCTTCCCGCTCCTGTATCCCGTCTTCGTGCCGACCGGTGGGTCGGCGGTGAAGGGCCAGCGCGTCCATAGCGTTTCGATTCTCTCGATGATGGAGGGTATGTCGCCCGGCCTCTGAGCAAACGTTAAACGTTCAACGTACGCGAGAGGCCGGGCACCCCGATGGGTCCCCGGCCTTTTCGCTTTTGTCCCGCGAGAAAGACCATGGCCGCTGCCCTCGAAGCAAAGTCGCTGCAAAAGTCTTTCCGGCGTCGCCTCCGCACGCCGGGAATCAAAGGGCTTTTGCGCTCGTATCTCCCTAGTTCGATAAAGACGCACGACGCCGTGAAGGACCTCGACTTTCGCGTCGAAGAAGGCGAAACGCTGGCGCTCATCGGGCCCAACGGCGCCGGCAAGAGTACGACCATCAAGATGCTCCCACTGCGGTTCGGCAACGTGGCAGGCGGTCTGGTGACGCTAATCATCGCCATCGTCGTCGACGAGATCGTGAGCATGGGCATTTCGCTCACGTCGTTCTGGGTCGACGACACCTCGGGGTTGCACTTGATATACCGCCGCGTGGCGATGATCCTCGGCGGCGCGTTCATCCCGCTCGACGCCTACCCCGAGTGGCTCGCGCGCATCTGCCGCGCCACGCCTTTCAGGCACCTCGTAGGCGGGCCGGCGCGCCTCTTCGTCGGAGGCGACGGCGCCGCGTGGGTACCCCTTGCCATCGAACAGCTATCGTTCGGCGCAGGCGCGCTCGTCGTGACGCTGCTCGTTTTTCATTTCGGAAAAAAGCGCCTCGGCATTCAGGGAGGTTGAGATGTTCGTCTCCTCGTTGCGGCTCACGCGAGCCTATTTCTACGCCAATATCGAGCGCGCGCTCGAATACGGCACGTCGTTCGCGGGAGAAGTTTGCTCGATGTTGATCAACGACGTCATGTGGCTCACGTTCTGGGTCGCGTTCTTCGATCGATTCCCGGTCGCTGATGGCTGGGGACGCGCCGAGGTCGTCACCCTTTGGGCGGTCGTGGCGACCGGATTCGGTCTGGCGACGACCGTGTTCGGCAACGCCATGCGCTTGGCGGGCATCATCGCGCGCGGGGAGCTCGACGTGTTTCTCACGCGCCCCGTGCCCGTCCTTCTGCACGTGCTCGTGAGTCGCATGAGCTTCGTCGCGTGGGGGGACGTGATCTTCGGAGTGGGAGCCTTCACGTTGCTCGTGCGACCATCGCCGACCGACGGCGTGCTATTCGCCGTCCTCGCCGTCTCCGACGCGGCGCTCTTCGTAGGCTTTGCCGTCGTCGCAGGCAGCTTGGCATTCTGGCTACACGGGGCCGAAGGGATAGCGGGGAGCGCCGTGCAACTGCTCATCACCTTCTCGACCTATCCCACCTCGATCTTCCGAGGCGCGCTCCGGGTCGTGCTCTTCACGATCTTGCCCGCGGGGGTGTTGGCCTTCGTACCCATCAAGGTGCTCGCGGGCCACGAGTGGCGATGGCTCGCCCTTCACATCGCCGTCTCTACGCTGTTCGTCGTGCTCGGAGCGCAGATCTTCGCGCGAGGTCTGCGCCGCTACGAATCGGGCAACCATGGCTAGCCCACTCCATAGGCCAGCGGCTCAAGGCATTATTCGAGTAATGTGCCAAGGGGATCGTCGTGGCCGAGTGTGCGGTGCGTAGGCGCGAGAAGCGGCTTCGGACCGAGACCGTGTTCAGCGAGGAGCCTGGCGATCGTGAACTTTAGAAGCGAAGCCTTGGGCCAACGCATCGGTCCGCTGCATCGAGGGCAGCTTTCGTGGTTGTCGCCGAAGACGCGAACGCAGTCTGCTGCTGAATGGGAGAGCGGATGATGAACGATTGGTCGGAGACTGGCAAGCGACGGTCGTGATCCCGACGCCTCCCCTACCGACGACATCCCGCGAACGGCCGATCAACATCATCGGAGGCGGCGAACAGCTGCGCGCCGCTTGGAAATCAGGTGAGGCCCCAGCGTTCAATGCCGTCGCGTTGCCTTTCCGTAGGCGCGGGCGACAGGGTTCTGGTCCGACATGCGCTCGCCATGCTACACGGTATCCCCTGGCCATGACGGATCGCGCGACCAAGCTCGTTTCAGCCGCGTTGCGCCACGTTAGGGATGCCGACGACTTGCTGCGGTCATCCCCGGATCAAAGTTGGCATCTCGCCGGGTTCGGGCCGGAATGTGCGCGCAAGGCGTGCTTAGACCAAGGTTGGCTGGATCGTGTGCTGGGGCACGATCTCGCCGAGGTGAGCGATAGCGTCCTCGAGGTAGCGCTCGCCCTTGATGTTGAGGGCGGCCGATACGAGGTACGCGATCTCGCGAGCCGCTACCCCGAGCTTCAAAGGTGGAGCGTAGAGTCGCGCTACGATCGAACCGGTGATCGCTCGGCTGCGGAGGCGTGCTTGCTCGTCGAGCAGGCCGCGGCATTGACGTATGCGTTGGTAGCCGATCTTTGGATGGACGGCCGCATCGAAGAGGTGGAATGATGGCGCTTGCCTTCGCCGATGTGATCCCGCGGCTGCTCGAGGTCTCCAGGGACGATCCGATGCTCCGGCGCGCGGTCAGGATCGGGGTCGTGCGGGACCGCCGAGGGATCGTGCGGCTCGCCGTAGAGCTCGATCAAACAAATGAATCCGAACGTGATGCTGTCGAGACCAGCCTAAAGACCGCACTTGGTGGTTGGTATGCCGGTCCTATTCTGCGGACCGATGCAAATCAGTCAAGCAAGCGCCTAGCACTTGAGATCTTGAACCGAGCAAAGGGTCAGTGGCCAGAGAGCTGGCCGAAGGAAGTCGTCGATCCCGTGCGCGGCACGTCGACTCCCATCGACGTCTCTCGCTGGGGTGCGGTGCAGCGGGTTCTCTCGAAGGAGACGTGGCTTGCCAAGCAGAGTACAGCCTCGCCCTGGCCGCTGCGTGAGCAAACACCGACCATCGTGTCCTTCTATTCCTACAAAGGAGGAGTCGGTCGCTCCACGTTGGTGGCAATCGTTGCTGCCATTCTCGCACGTGCTGGTGAAAACGTCGTCGTTGTCGATCTCGATCTCGAGGCACCAGGCCAGCAGACTCTATTCGGCGCTCAACCCAGCCGGGGCGTGATCGACTACGTCACCGAACACATCGCGCTCGGTTCCAGCGATCTCGCGGGGCTTCTCATCGACGTGACTCCCCAAGCTCCTGGTGCCCAAGGAACCATTCACTTGGCAGCTGCGGGTACCGTGGACTGGTCCTATGTCGAGAAAATCTCCCGTCTTGACTTTGTTGCCCACACCGAAGGCGGCAACGAGAGTCCAGTACACGAGGCCCTCGGCGCGTTGCTCAAGGGTGTCAAGAGTGATCTACGGCCGGACTGGGTCCTCCTCGATGCTCGTACCGGCATCCATGATCTAGGTGGTCTTGCTATGCACGCCTTTGCCCACATCGACGTGCTCCTTGGTCGCGAAGGCGCTCAGAGTGCTGATGGCCTGCGCCTTTGCCTCCAGGCCCTGGCACGGCGACGCGCCCCCGAAGACATCCGCACGCTGATTGTGCACGCGCTCGCGCCGGCTCCGCTCGACGACGCGTACAGTCTGCCGATTCAAGAGGCCTTCCGGAATGCGGCGTACGAGTTGTTCAAGGGGACGGTATACCAACCGGTCGATGACCGCGAGTTACCGGCGGCCGACGATGCGGGCGCACCGCATACGCCGTATCCGATCCCATTGGATCCAACCCTTGGTCGCCTCGAAACACTAGTCTCAATGGCCGACCTTACGCTCGAGCGTTCCTACTACAAAGCGATAGTCCGTCGCCTCCGCGAACTGGCTGAGCCGGAGGAGGCGCTCGAATGAGCACGCAGAACGCCCTAAGTTCGAGCGAGCGCGCAGCACTTCTTGAGGACTTGCAGCGGCTGCGGTCTGACGCCGACCAACTCGACGAGCGCTCTCTACTGCAACGCTTCCTCCCCCTTCACGCACACGAGCGTGCGCTTTCGCGAGATGTGATGGTCGTGCGGGGCGAACGCGGCGCGGGCAAGTCGATGCTCTTCAAGACGCTCGGCGCGTTGCGGGCCGCGAATCAGCCGATCAACAGCCTATTCGGCGGTAAGGAAGTGCTCGACGCCAATTGGGTCGAGGGGTTTAGTGAAGGTGGCACACTTCATCCTCCCACAGATGACGTCGCGCGTTTCGTGAAAGGAGCCAGTCCCGAAAGGACGCGCGTCATGTGGATGGCTCATTTGGTCGGATGCCTGGCCAGGGAAGGAGTTGCAACAGCTCCACCCCCACCGGACCCGTTCTACCTTGCGTGGAAGGAAAGTCCGAACGACCTTGAGCATTGGGTGGATGCGGCAGACCGTTCGCTATCGCAGCTCACCACTTGGCTCGACGCCGCACACGGCGCCTTGCTCGCCTCGGAGCGCGAGGTCACCATCCTGTACGATCACCTCGACAAAATAGGCACGACGGCACCTTCAGTGCGGGAACAAGCCACGGCGAGTCTGCTCGCCTTGTGGCTGTCGCTCTCGAATCGTTACCGCGCATTGAGAGCGAAGATCTTCGTGCGCGAGGACCTTTTTGAAGCCAGTCTGAGTCGCTCTGCCGATGCGAGCAAGCTGCGGTCGCGTTCGATCGCGCTCACTTGGGACGTGGCCTCCCTTTACCGCCTCCTCGTCCGTCAGATGGCTGCGCAGTCGCCTCGGCTGCGGGCATGGATCGGCGATACAATCAACAATGTGCCCTTGCAGGAACGCGCGCCTTTCGGATGGTTTCCGCCTGATCCGCTGCGAGAAATCGGTCGCCCTTCGCAAGCGGCCTTCGTCGAGCACCTTGCAGGCAAGCAGATGGGCAAGGGTGTCAAGAAGGGCTTCGTGTACAGGTGGATTCCAGACCGCCTTCAAGATGCGCGTGGAGCGATCGTGCCGCGATCCATGATCAATCTCGTGGCCTATGCCGCCGATGACGCCCGGCACTCGCCCAAAGCGGGATATACTCGCCTGCTGCACCCGCACGAGCTTCAGGCCGCACTCGAAAATACTTCGAGACAGCGAGTAGACGAACTCGCGGAGGAACATGTCGTCGTGTATAGGCTTGGACATCTCCGGGACCGAATCGTTCCGATCGACCACAGCGAACTCGTCAAACGACTGTCTATGTCCTCTCAAAAGGAAGACGGCTTCGAAGACAACGGCAGCGCGGTCGCGGATGAGCTGGCGCGACTCGGCGTGCTCCGCGAGCGCGAAGGCAGGCGTTGGGATGTGCCCGATATTTATCGCTACGGGTACGGCATCAAGCGCAAGGGCGGAGTGGTGCGCCCGCGGTAGCTCGAGCGGACAATGAGGCGCCGCCGCGGTACTATTACGGCGGCACAGGGGAGTGATTGGTTTCAAGCCGCCGCTTCCTCCGGGCGGTCAGCCTCGCCGGGATAGGCGCGACGCATCTTCTCGCGCGCACGCTCGACGTGTGAAGAGCCACCTGATACGGGCCTTCTCGGCGTTGCGACGGCGCTCCCAGGCTGAGATCTCGCGGACAAAGGATGCTCTTGTCAGGAATGCGACGGTCGAGGCATTGGCCGACCATCACGCCGATCTCGATCTCGACCATGTTGAGCCAGCTCGCATGCTTCGGCGTGTAGTGGAACTCGAGCAGCACCTGGGCTCGCTTGAGCCGACGGACCTGTGGCTGCCGCTGTGCACAAAAGCACCCAGCCCTGTGCGTTCCTCGGACGTGAGCTTCACCACGTAGAGTACATTCATGGGTAGGGCCTCCTCGCCGAGTCGGAGAAGATCAAAACGTCCCACCCATGCCGATCCCCCGAGCGCAGAAATTCACCGACCTTCAGGGCCAGTACCTCGCCTTCATCTACACCTACAGTCTGTTGAACAATCGGCCGCCCGCCGAGGCCGACATGCAGCGATTCTTCGGCGTCACGCCGCCCTCGGTG
>DATEMX010000751.1:0-2539 GCA_035275365.1 Polyangiaceae bacterium
CGGTCTTCTTTGGGTACGACGCCTGCGGAATCCGAGCGCACGAGGTCGCGCCGGCTCCCGCCGCGCCCGAACCTCTCTTCCCCACGCTCGCGCGCGCTGGAGCGGCGTTGCGCGAAATCGGCGCGGCGGCGTTCTTCGTCGTGTGCGCCGTCGCGCTGTCGCAAGGCATGACCGACGAGACGCACCCCATGGGCGCGAGCCGCATCGTGCACCGCATCGTCGGCTACGCGCGCATCTACCAAACTTGGGGGCTCTTTGCGCCCGATCCGCCGACGCGCCAGGGAACGATCATCGTCGATGGTCAAACGGTCGGCGGCAAGCGCGTCGATCCCGTTACGGGCGACGTGCCCCGCCAGGGCGCCGACGCGTTGTCGGCCGCACCGAAGTCTCGACACCCACTGATGAGCGCGTACTTCTCGAGCATCAGCCAGCCGGCTCGCCAGATCTACGTCGACGGCTTCCGCGACTACCTGAACCGCATCTCGGAGAAGGGCGATTCGGCGGACAGGGTCTACGCCTACACGGCCAGCTGGGTCGAGGGGCCCATCGCGCCGCCGTCGCCCGCGCCCCAAGCGCCCCCTTCCGAGGGAGCAGAGGCCTCCATTTCGAGTCGACGGATTACGGCTCGGCCATGACCTCGCGCTTGTCGCGAGCGCTCTCTTTTTTACGCCACACCTACCTTGCCGTCGACGCGCGCACGCTCGCCCTCTTTCGCGTTTGCTTCGGGCTGCACCTCATCGCGAACGTTTACGATCGCACCAAGGGGCTCGACGGCGTTGCCTTCTATACCAACGACGGCGTGCTACCGAACCATTTCGCGCTATACGCTCCCCTCGGCGAGAAGATCTGGTCGCTCCTCTTTCCCTTCTCGTCGCCCGGCGAGACCCGGGTGGCCTTCTTCTTCATCCTCGTCGTCTACGCCGCCTACGTCGTCGGGTATCGCACGAAGCTCGCGCAGGTCTTGGTCGTCGTCTGTCTCTTGTCGCTGACCAACCGCAACCTCATGCTGCAAAACGGCGGGATCGTGGTGACCAACGTGGTGGCCACGTGGACGCTCTTTTTGCCCCTCGGCGCGCGCTTCTCGGTCGACCATTTCTTGCGGTCGCTGCGCGAGCGCCGCGAATCGACGGCGAGCGACTTGGCCGACCGCGCGGCGATGGTGCGGAGCCCGCCGTCTTTCGTGCGGGTGGCATTTCTCGGCATCCTCCTCAATTTCGCGTGCATCTATTTCTTCAACTACGCGCACAAGCAGGGCGTGACCTGGCGCGACGGCTCGGCGGTGCATTGGGTCTTGTGGCAAAACCGCATCGCGACCGTATGGGCGGCGTGGTTGCGCATGCACGAACCGGGATGGCTTAGCCCGATCTTGACGCGAGGAACGCTCGTCATCGAGGCGCTCATCCCCTTGTGGCTGCTCGTCCCTACGTTCACCAAGTGGACCCGTCGCCTCGCCATCGCCAGCATCATCGCCCTTCACTCGGGCATTTCGTTGATGATGACGCTGGGGCCCTTCTCCTATTCGATGATGTCGTTCTCGCTCTTGCTCGTGAGCCGCCACGATTGGGAGCTCGCAGGTCGACTCATCACTAGCAAAGGTCCGAAGCTCCGGGTCGCCTTCGATCGCCATAGCGGCGCGTCGCTCACCATGGCGCGATGGCTCGCGCGCCTCGACGTGCGTGGTGCCATCGAGCTCGCCGAAGGCGACGACCCTGGTTCGGTCGAGGCGCTCCGGCTCGGGCCGCTGGCCGCCTACTGTCGCGACCCCGATCGTTGGGTAGGTGGCGCCGGAGCCATGACGCGAATCGTTCGAGCACTGCCGTTCGGCGCGGTCTTCTCGAGGCTCTTTCGCGGGGCATGGCTCGCCGAAAAGCTGGGGATCTTCGCGACGCGAATCGGTGACCGTGAGGTCGCGCCAGGCGGGCCAGCGCCAACCCTCGAGCAACCGGTCGCGCCCGCCACCGCGCTTCGACGAGGTCTCTTCCGTGCGTCCGGCGAGTTCTTCGCGCTCCTCCTCCTGGCGACGATCGGCGTTCAGATCATGTCGGACAACTGGGCCATCCCCGATAGCATTCGCTTGAGGCACAGGCCCGAGTTCATGCGTCAGATCGTGGAGTACTTGCGCTTGCCCCAGGGGTGGAGCATGTTCTCGCCCGACGCGCCCAAAGACGACGGCACCATCGTCATCGACGCCTTGCTCTCCGACGGCCGCCACATCGATCCACGTAAGCAATTGCCGCCCGACTTCGACGCGGCCTTTCATGGTCCGTGGTTCGATGACCAACAGTGGTGCGATTGGGACCTTCGGATGAAGTTCGAAGGAAACAAATTCCTCTATCCGAACTTTCGCGATTACATTGCCCGACTCGATAGGCTGAGCACCTGGCGACAACACGCCACCATCGAGTCGTTCGAAGTCTATTGGGTGAACAACGCCGCGCCGCCCCCGGGGAGCACCATGCCTTACGCCGTCCAGAGACACCTTCTGTTCTCCAGCAGCAAGCGCCCGTAGCTAGTGCATCGTTTCGATCGAAACGATGCA
>DATEMX010000752.1:0-2837 GCA_035275365.1 Polyangiaceae bacterium
CCGGTGGAGGCGGCGGAGGCGGCGGCGGCGTCTCGGCCGTCGGCGCACTTCCAGAGCCAAAGGCGCATTGCAGGATGGTCGCGTCGTATTTGCAGCCATGCTTATGTGCCTGCCATACGATAAGGCCGGCCGCGATCAATATTAAAATCAGAAGAATCCGCATTTGGACCACCCTCCCTGATGCGCGAGCGTAAATTATACGAACGGCCATCAAACAAAAAGGCCCGCTTCTGCCGTATGCCGATTTTCCCCCGCCCCTTTGGGGCGGACTTTGCCCGGAAAAGCGCGATTTTATCCTCGCTCTCGCCGGGCGGAGGCTGCGTCAGCGTTGCCGCATGGCTTTCGCCGTGGCCGCGTCGCGATGGAAAAGCGCGACTCATGCCCCCATTTCCGGGGGGCCGAAGCCGCCATAACCTGGCCTCAGCCGGGTGACGGAAGGGTGCGAATGAAGACCTGCGAACAGCACCATGGGGCCCGACCGCCCGCCATCTCGCGCCAGGCGTTCTTGCGCGCGGCGCTCCTCTTCGCCGCCTCGCCCTTGCTGCGCTACGCGCCGGCCGAGGCGGCGAGCGGCGCAGAAATCACCGAGATCGCGCCCGGGGTTTTCGTGCACCAAGGACGCTACGAGCTGCAATCACCCGAGAATCGCGGCGACATGGCCAACGCCTCGTTCGTGGTGGGGAACGACGGGGTCGCGGTGATCGACACGCTGGGGAGCGCGATCGCCGGACGCGAGCTCAGGGACGCGATCCGCGACGTGACCGGCAAGCCCATCCGCTACGTCATCAATACGCACATGCATCCCGACCATGTGTTCGGCAACGCCGCCTTCAAGCAAGACAATCCCACCTTCGTCGGCCACTACAAGCTCGCGCGCGGGCTCGGTTCGCGGGCCGAGCGCTACCTCGCGATCAACAAGGAGATGCTGGGCGGCGAGGCCTTCGAGGGCATCGAGGTCATTCTACCGAGCGTCGGCGTCGAAAAGACCCTGTCTCTCGATCTCGGCGGGCGCACACTCGAGCTGAATGCCCAGCGCACCGCGCATACCGACAACGACCTGACCATCACCGATACGGCGACGGATACGCTTTTTCTCGGCGACCTCCTCTTCTCGGTCCATGTCCCCACGCTCGACGGATCGATCGTGGGCTGGCTCGCGCTGCTCGATGAGCTGGCGCGGGCGACGCCCGCCCGCGTCGTGCCGGGGCACGGACCACATGCCATGGCCATGCCCGAGGCGCTCTCGCCCGAGCAGCGCTATCTCGGCGCCATCGCCACCGACGTGCGGAAATTAATCAAGGATGGCAAGACCTTAGAGGACGCGGTCCAGACCGCCGGTTTTTCCGAGCGCGACGCCTGGAAACTGTTCGATCACTATCACGTTCGCAACGTCACTGCGGCCTTCGCAGAGCTCGAATGGGAATGATATAATCGGCGCGACCGGCACGATGAGGACGACGCCATGCCCCTACCCCGCAAGACCCTGGGCGTTTTAGGCGCCGCCGCGCTCGCCGGGCTCCTCGTTCTCCAGCCGACGGCGAAGGCCGATATCGATCTCTGGCCGACGCTCAAGAAGCAGGCCTTCGGCGACCGCGCCATCGCCGAGGAGGACGGCGCTGTCGTTCTCGAAATTCCCGGCACCGCCGAGGACGCGGCCATCGTGCCGCTGACCGTGCGCGTGCCGCCGCATGTGACCCAAGACCTCAAATCGCTCACGCTCTTCATCGACAAGAACCCCGATCCCAAGGTCGCGACGCTCAGCTTCGGTCCGGCGCAAGGCAAGGGCGGCGAGCGGAGCTTCTCGACGCGCGTTCGCATCGACAGTTTTTCCCATGTGCGCGCCGTGCTCGAGACCGCCGACGGCTCGCTGCACATGGCGAGCAAGTTCGTCGCCGCCGCCGGCGGCTGCGGGGCGATGCAGGCCAAGGACCCCGACACCGAGATGGTCGGGCTCGGCAAGATGATCGTAAAGACGTTCCCGCCCGCGCTCGACGCGAACCCGATCTGGTCGGCGCAAGTCATGATCAAGCACCCGAACGCCAACGGGATGCAGCTCGACATCAACACCGCCAATGTCATCCCGGCGCGCTTCGTCAAAGAAGTGACGGTGAAGCGCGACGGCGAGCTCGTGTTCAAGATGGACAGCACCTTCTCGGTCTCGACCAACCCGAATTTCCGCTTCACCTTCGGCCGTGGCGCGAAGAACGAACTCGACGTGGTCGTGACCGACACCGACGCGGCGCGGTTCGCCGCCCGGTCGCAGCCGAGCGGCTCGTAACCGTCGCCTCATTCGCGTGAGCCATCGTCACACCAGACGTTTCTTCTACTTGAATCTCAATGACTTAGGCGGCTGTCGGGACGCGAAACGGGAGCGCACCCTACGCTCCTTAAGCGGGATCGCGATCGCGGCCATGCTCGCGAGCGCGCTCCAAGCGGCGAGCTCCGATGCCGCCGACCCCGTCGACCAACGCGCCGCCGCGCTCGACAGGGCGATCCCTCTCGCCATGCAACGCGCATCGGTTCCAGGCGCCATCGTCGGCATCTGGCAAGAGGGACGCGAACCTTATGTGCGGGCGTTCGGCGTGCGCGACACCGCGACCGGCGAGACGATGGCGCCCGATCTCTCCATGCGCATCGGCAGCAACAGCAAGACCTTCACGGTCACGGCGATTCTCATGCTAGCGGACCAGGGCAAGCTCGGTCTTGACGACCCGATCGGCCGCTACGTCGAGGGCGTGCCGGGTGGCGAGGAGATCACGCTCCGGCAGCTCGCGCAAATGCGGAGCGGGCTCTACGACTACGCCCGCGACACCAATCCGAAGATGCCGCAAGAGCCC
>DATEMX010000753.1:0-8195 GCA_035275365.1 Polyangiaceae bacterium
GGGAACGGTGCCGATCACGCTCACGCTGGCGCGTATCCAGGCGATCGGTGTGCGAACGACGCTCGTCGGCGAAGGGAGTGAAGCGCAAACGCTCCGTGCCACCGCGGTGGTCGCTCCCACCGAACAAGGCGTCGCCGAGGTGCACGTCCGCAGCGCGGGCTTCGTGGAGCGAGTGTTCGTGGGTCAGACGCAGGTCGCCGTTTCGGCCGGGCAACCACTCTTCACCTACTACAGCCCGGAGATCTTCCAAGCGGAGAGCGAGCTCTTGGCTCTGCACGATTGGCGCGGCCCGAGCGACGCGGCAAACACCATGACGGGCGCCGCGCCTGCCGATTCGGCGCGACGAAAGCTCGAGCTCTTGGGGATGTCGAGCCGCGACATCGACCAGGTGGTCGAAACCCGAACGCCCTTGCGCGCCGTGACGATCTCCGCACCGCGGGCGGGCTACGTCATGCAAAAGGGCCTGGTCGCCGGGTCTTACCTCACGCCGGAAATGAAGCTCTACGAGATCCAAGACCTGTCGCAGGTGTACGTCGTCGCCGACGTGTTCCAGGGGGACATCGGCTACCTGCAGAAGGGCACCGCCGGCAAATTCGCGCCGGCACGGCGGCCAGAGCCGTCGATCGACGTGAAGGTCGACCTCGTCTACCCGACGCTCCACGCCGAGGCACGCACGACGCGCGTTCGCATGCAGGTCAAGAGCACCAAGGAGCTGCTCCTCCGGCCAGGCGAGTTCGGCACCGTCGAGTTCGCGACCCCGGCCCCGAAGGCGCTCACCGTCCCGCGCGACGCCGTCATCGACACCGGGCTCGCCACGTATGTCTTCGTCGTCCAAGGCGAAGGCGTTTTCAGTCCGCGCGAGGTCGTCGTGCGCGCCGATCACGGCGACGAGGTCTCCGTCGAAGCTGGTCTCTCGTCCGGCGAACGCGTCGTCTCCGGAGCAACGTTCCTCATCGACTCCGAGAGCCGCCTCCAAGCGTCCGCCGTCGAAGCGCTGGCCCCCGCGCCTTCGCAATCGCCATGATCGCGAGGATCATCGAACTGTCGGCGAAGTATCGCTCCTTCGTCATCCTCGTCTATGCGGCGCTCGTGGTCATCGCCATCGGGGCCATGCGCAGGGTCAAGCTCGACGCGATCCCCGATCTCTCCGATCCACAGGTGATCGTCTTTACCGAATGGAAGGGGCAATCGCCCACGCTCGTCGAAGACCAGATCACCTATCCCATCGCCAGTTCGCTCTTGGCGGCGCCCAAGGTCACCGCCGTCCGTGGCTATTCCATGTTCGGCATGTCGTTCGTGTACGTGCTCTTCGACGAAGGCACCGACGTCTATTGGGCCCGCACGCGCGTGCTCGAATACATGAACGGCATCAAGGCCAAGCTGCCGAAATCCGTGGCTCCTGTGCTGGGCCCCGACGCGACCGGCATCGGCTGGATCTACGAGTACGCGCTCCGCGACAAGACCGGCAAACACGACCTCGCCGAGCTCCGCACGCTGCAGGACTTCACGCTGCGGCTCGCATTGGAGAGCGTGCCCGGCGTGGCCCAAGTCGCCAGCGTGGGCGGCTACGAGCGGCAGTACCAGGTGACGCTCGATCCCGACAGGCTCCGCGCCTATGGCCTCGGCGTCGCGGAGATCGCCGACGCCATACGCAACTCCAACGGTGAGGTGGGCGGCAGGGTGCTCGAGATGAGCGGACGCGAATACTTCGTCCGAGGGCGCGGCTACCTTCGGAGCTTGGACGACCTCGCTCGAATCTCCGTGCGAGCGGCCGAGGGAGGTACGCCGATCCGCGTCGGCGACGTCGGGAGCGTGCGCTTCGGCGGCGAAATTCGCCGCGGGCTCGCCGAGCTCGACGGCCGCGGCGAAACGGTGGGGGCGATCGTCATCTCGCGCTACGGCGAGAACGCGCTCGACGTCATCGGCCGCGTCAAAGCCAAGCTCGACGAGCTCCACGTCGCCCTCCCCGAGGGTGTCGAGATCGTGCCCACCTACGATCGCTCGTCGCTCATCGAGCGGGCCATCGCCACGCTGAAGCATTCGCTCGTCGAAGAAATGATCACGGTGAGCCTCGTCATCTTGCTCTTCTTGCTGCACTTCCGGAGCGCGCTCCTGCCGATTTTGAGCTTGCCCATCGCCGTGTTGCTGTCGTTCTTGCCGATGTTCTGGCTCGACATCCCCGCGACCATCATGAGCCTCGGCGGCATCGCCATCGCCATCGGCGCCACCGTCGACGCCGAGATCGTGATGATCGAAGCCTGCCACAAGAAGCTCGAGCACGCGTCGCCCGACATCTCACCCAAGGCCCGCGCCAAGCTTCTTCACGACGCCGCCGTGGAGGTGACGCCGGCCATCTTCTTCTCGCTCCTCATCATCGCCATCTCTTTCGTCCCCATCTTCGGATTGAACGGACAGGGCGGCCGCTTGTTCAAGCCGCTCGCCTATACCAAGACATTCGTCATGCTGGCCGCCGCCATCCTCAGCATCACGCTCGCGCCGGCGCTTCGGGATCTCTTGCTGCGCGGAAGGATCAAGGACGAGAGCCGGCATCCGCTCTCACGCGCGATCATCGCCGTCTACAAGCCGTTCGTCTACGTCGCCCTTCGCCGGCCGGTGACCACGCTGCTCATCGGCGTTCTCGCCGTGCTCTCGGCCGTCCCTCCGCTCCTCCGGCTCGGCACCGAGTTCATGCCTCCGCTCAACGAGGGAGACCTCCTCTATATGCCGACCACCCTCCCCAACCTGTCGATCGAGGAGGCCAAGCGACAGCTCCAGCGCCAAGACGCTCTCTTGGCCTCGTTCCCCCAGATCAAATCGGTCTTCGGGAAGATCGGCCGCGCCGAAACCGCCACCGATCCCGCGCCCATCTCCATGGTGGAGACCATCATCCAGTTGAAGCCCCGCGCCGAGTGGCCGATGGTGGCGCGCTCGCGCTGGTACAGCGGTTTCGCGCCGGCATTTCTCGCGCGTTTCTTCGGCCGAATCTGGCCCGAGCGCACGCCGCAATCTTGGGACGAGCTCATCGCCGAGATGAACCAGAAGCTCGAGCTTCCGGGGTTCACCAACGCCTGGACGATGCCCATCAAGACCCGGGTCGACATGCTGACCACCGGTGTCCGCACACCGGTGGGGCTCAAAATATTCGGGCACGACCTCGCGGCCATCGAGTCCGCCGGCGTGGCGGCCGAGTCGGTGCTCCGCAACGTCCCCGGCACGCGAAGCGTGCTCTACGAGCGTTCGCAGGGCGGCACCTACGTCGATGTCATCCCGAACCGCGAGGCCCTCGCGCGCTACGGCCTTCCGGTCGGCGAGCTCAACGCCGTCATCGAAGGCGTCGTAGGCGGCGAGCCGATCACCACGACCGTCGAGGGACGCGAGCGATACACCGTCAACCTCCGTTACGGGGAAGACTTCCGCTCGAGCCCCGAGAAGCTGCGCCGCGTGCTCGTGCCGCTCCGCGGGGAGGCGGGCGGCGCCGTTCGGCACGTGCCCATAGGTGAGCTAGCAGACGTAAAGGTCGAGTCCGGACCGCCCATGCTACGCGAAGAAGCCGGGCTCTTGGTCGGCTACGTCTACGTCGACCTGGAACCTTGGCGCGACATCGGAGGTTACGTGACCGACGCCAAGGCGGCAGTCGCCAAGGCCACGGCCCTTCGCGAGATCGAGCTCGGGCCCGGCATGTACACGAAATGGACCGGCCAATACGAGCTCCTCGAGGGGATGCGCGAGCGCATGAAGGTGCTGATTCCCCTCGCGCTCTTGTCGGTCGCCGTCCTGCTCTACCTGCAGTTTCGGAGCCTCACCGAGGTGTTCATCGTCTTTCTTTCGATCCCGTTTGCCCTCGTGGGTAGCGTGTGGCTGCTCTACCTGCTCGACTACCGCATCTCCACCGCTGTCCTCGTGGGCGTCATCGCTCTGGTGGGTCTCGCCGCGCAGACAGGCGTGGTGATGATCGTCTACATCGATCAAGCGTTCATCCGGCGGCTTCGGGCCGGCAAGATGAAGACGCTCGACGACATCATTCACGCGCACACCGAAGGAACCGTGATGCGCGTGCGCCCCAAGCTGATGACCGTCGCGACAATGCTGATCGGCCTCTTGCCGCTCTTGTGGGCGACGGGCAGCGGGGCCGACGTCATGAAGCGCATCGCCGCGCCCATGGTCGGCGGGCTCCTGTCGAGCGCGTTTCTCACGCTCGAGATGATTCCGGTCATCTACACCTATTGGCGCTTCGCGCAGCTCCGGCGCGCCGATCGAACGGGCCGCCCGCTCGCCGAGATATGCGGGATCGAGCTGTAAACTTTCTCGCAGAAGGGTCGGTCCGCGGCTAAGAAGGAGCTCGGACGCGGGCACAGATGGGCGAAGACCGACGGCAGACGGGACAGCGCGCGCGAGATGCCTTCCACGCTGCTCTGCTGGGCGCCGTCGTCGGTGCGGCGTGCGGTGGTGCGGCCGCCGCCTTCCTCTTCCTCTTGGAGCACGCTACGCGCTTTCGCGAGGGTCACGCGTGGATCGTCTACCTCTTGCCGCTCGCCGGGCTCGCGGTCGGCTTCGTCTACGAGCGTTGGGGCAAGTCGATCCAGGGCGGCAACAACCTGGTGCTCGATACGCTGCACGAGGGTGCGCCGCAAATCCCCCTCCGTCTCGTTCCCATGGTCTTGCTGGGCACCGTGCTCACGCACCTCTTCGGGGCAAGCGCCGGGCGCGAGGGCACGGCGGTACAAATGGGCGCGAGCCTAGCCGACGGCGTCGCCCATACGCTCCGCGTGAGCGCGAGAGCTCGGCGCCAGCTCCTCGCTGCCGGCATGGCGGGAGGCTTCGGTGCGGTCTTCGGCACGCCCTTCGCGGGCGTCGTCTTCGGCATGGAAGTCGTCTGCCTCGGCCGGCTCGAACGAAGCGCGCTCGTCCCCGCGCTCGTGGCGTCGCTCGTGGGCGACTACGTCACGCGCCACCTCGGCATCGTGCACACGATCTACCCCACGGTCGCTGCTCTCCCCCTCGACTTCATCGTGTTCGGCAAGCTCGCCGTCGTGGGCGGCGCCATGGCCGTCACCACCGTGGCCTTCATCGAGCTTACGCGTGTCGTCAAGCGATGGTCAACGGCCCGTGTCGCGCGGCTACCGCTTCGCATGTTCGTCGGTGGGCTCGTCGTCGTGACGCTCTGGAAGGCGGCCCGCACGGACGACTACCTCGGGCTCGGCGTACCCACAATCGTGCGCGCGTTCTCCGATCCGAACCTTCCGTGGTTCGCGTTCGCCGCCAAGATCATCTTCACCTCGGTGACGCTCGGCAGCGGCTTTCTCGGCGGCGAAGTCACGCCGCTCTTCTTCGTGGGCGCCACCCTGGGCAACGTGCTCGCACGCGCCATCGGGCTACCCATCGATCTCGGTGCCGCCGTGGGGCTCGCCGCCGTCTTCGGCGCCGCGGCCAACACGCCCGTTGCGCTCACGATCATGGCCGTCGAGCTCTTGGGGGTGTCGGTGGTGCCGCATGTCGCCATCGTGTGCGCTGTCGCGTATTTTCTGTCGGGCCACCGCGGCATCTACACAGCGCAGCGCATCGCCCGGCGCAAGTACGGCGCGGCGCTCGCTCGCCCCGTGCCGCTGCGCGACTATCGATGAACGGGCGACTCGTTGCCCCCGCGAAACCGCCGGGTATGATGACGCCCGCGTGAACTTCCTCGCCGAGCTCACCGCCGTTCTTCGTGCCCTCGACGCGTTTGGCGTCGACTACGCTCTCTGCGGCGCGGCGGCGTTGGCGGTCCACGGCGTGCCGCGCGCCACGCAAGACATCGACTTGCTGGCTCGAGCCGATCGCCTCGAGCAAGTGCGCCGAGCCGTCGCGGCGTGTGGCTTCGTGCTCGAAGCGCTGCCCATGACTTTCGCGGCCTCGGGAATCACGGTCCACCGCTTCACGAAGATCGTCGACGCGCACCCTTTCATGGTCGACATTCTCGAGGCCGAGGGTCCCCTGCAGGCGGTCTGGGACACTCGACAGCGGCTCCCCTGGAGCGACGGCGAGGTGGGCGTCGTGTCGCGTCAGGGGCTCATCACGATGAAACTCGCGGCCGGCCGGCCGCAAGACATCGCCGATCTGAAGCGGCTCGAGGACCTCGAGCGTGGTTGATCTCGGGGCGCGCGCGATTCAGCAGAGGCTCGAGGAAATGGCCGCACTCTCGCGCGGCGGCCGGCGTTGGAAAGCGGTCGACATGTCGCGCGATGCGATCTCGGCGCGGCTCGCCGAGCTGGCCGCGGCGAGCGACCTTTGCCGCGAGCTCGCCAGGGTAGGCCGCGCGTCCCGCGGCGCCGGTGCGACCGGGCCGGGCGCCTAGTACCGCGCGGCAAAAATTTTGGCCCCCAGATTCGAGAGCGTCGAGAAACCTGGTAGATCGGCGCCGGAGGTGCCGTGGGGGTGGGGCCCTGTTCAGGGCGAAGCCCCGCGGGCTTGGCAGTAGTGATCAGGGATAAGTGCCTGACAAACTGCCTCCCTGGCCCATGATGGCTACGGGCCTAAGGGCTGCCGGGTTCAGCAGAGCGGAACCTTGGAGCTAAGCCCGGGCTAGTCCCACGAGCGGGCACGGGGGCCAGCGCGCTTCGACGGGAAAACGTGCTACGGCTGCCCACCGTGGACCCTTCGTTCGAACCCCAGTCTTCCGTCGAAACGCTCCCCCTTCTGACGCGCCTCTGGTTCGCGTGGGTCTGCTTTTTCCGGGTACTTTTTGGCGCCGAATTCGCCGCGCACGTCTGGGCGCTCGGCGCCGGCGCGGCGCCCGACCGGCTCGCTCCGTCGGCGACCTCGGTCGCTCCGAAAGCCGTCGCAAACGCGTCGCCTCCCGCCGCCTCGTCATCGGCGCCCGCGCTTCAGCTCCTCGCACTTCTTCAGCGCGAAGGCCGGCTCATCGACTTTCTGAAGCAGGACATCGCCGCCTTCAGCGATAACGACGTGGGGGCGGCCGCGCGCATCGTGCACGACGGCTGTCGCAAGGCCCTCGACGGCCACGCGCGCATCGACCCCATACGCAGCGAGCCCGAGGGGCAATCGTTGGAGCTTCTGCAAGGCTACGACGCGAGCGAAGTGAAGCTCACCGGTCAAGTGCAGGGTCAGCCCCCTTATCGCGGCACGCTGCGCCACCGCGGGTGGCGCGCCACGGACGTCTCTCTCCCCGTCGCCGTGGCAGGCCATAATTCGTCGATTCTCGCGCCGGCCGAGGTCGAGCTGTGAGCGCGCGCCACGTCGTCGGGATCGATCTGGGAACCACCCACACCGCCGTCGCGATAGCGCCAATTGCCTCCGAGGGCACGCCGGCCATCGATGTATTCTCCCTACCCCAGCTCGTTGCCCGAGCGACCCTCGACGCGCAGCCGCTCCTTCCCTCCTTTCTCTACTTCGCTCACGAAAGCGAAGGGGCCCAGGCGCTGCCGTGGGACGCCAAGCGAGGCTACGTGGTCGGTGAATACGCCCGCTCGCGGGGCACGGATGCGCCAGCGCGCCTCGTCAGCAGCGCGAAGAGTTGGCTGTCGCACGCCGGCATCGATCGCCGGCTCGGCAACTTGCCCGTCGGCGCGCCGGACGACATCGAGAAGATCTCGCCGGTCGAGGCGTCGTTTCGATACCTCGAGCACGTCGCCGAGGCCTACGACGCCGCCTACGCGACGGCAAACCCCGATCTCGCCCTCGCCGCGCAGGAAATCGTGCTGACGGTTCCCGCGTCGTTCGACCCCGCCGCGCGCGAGCTCACCGTCGAAGCCGCGCTCGCCGCCGGATTGGATCGCGTGACCTTGCTCGAGGAGCCGCAGAGCGCCCTCTACGCATGGATCGCTGCCCGCGCTTCGTCGTGGCGCAAAGACATCCGACCGGGCGATGTCATCCTGGTGATCGACGTCGGCGGAGGCACCACCGATTTTTCCGCCATCGCCGCCGTCGACGAGGGCGGCGCGCTCGCGCTCTCGCGGCTCGCCGTCGGCGACCACATCTTGCTCGGCGGCGACAACATGGACCTGGCGCTCGCCCACCGGCTCCGGCAGAAGCTCGAAGCCGGCGGCAAAGAGGTCGACAAATGGCAGATGAGCGCCCTCACGCACGCGAGCAGGCAAGCCAAAGAGCGCATGCTGAGCGACGGCTCGCTCGGCGCGGTCCCTATCACCGTCGCCGCACGCGGATCGGCCCTCTTGGGGGGCGGCCTGCGCACGGAGCTG
>DATEMX010000754.1:0-4922 GCA_035275365.1 Polyangiaceae bacterium
CCGAACGCCGTGTTGTTGAAGCGCACGGGCACGTCGACGGGGCTCGACGCCTCGAACGCGCGGTGAAAGGCGCTGGCGCACGGACCCTTCGGCCCCTCGCCCTCGAGGCAATCGAGGCCGGCCACGCCGCCGCAGTAGCAGCTCGCGAGATCTTGCGCGCCGCACTTCGACGAGACCACGCACGTCAGCGCCTCTTGGCAGAGTTGGGCACGTTGGGCGCCCTCGGCCGGTCCGTCGGTGGCGGCACCCTTCATGGCGGCGCAGCCGCTCACGAAGGTTGAGCATTTTTCTTTGAGGCATTTCTGGCACGAAGGGCCGAAGAGCTTTCCCTCGTCGAAGTCGACCGTGACCTCCGCGCGGCCGTTGCGGTGCATCGGCACGGTGATCTTGCCAATCACGCCCGCGAGCAGTGTGGTCGTGACCGGATCGCTGAGCCACGAAGCCACCGAGGTGGCGGTGACCGAGGGGCACGCGATGGGAAACGCCTTGACGTTGACCGTGACGGCTCCGATGGGCAGTGAGCTCAGGGGAAAAACCGTCGATTGGCCGGTCGTCAGCGCGATCTTAGTGTCGACCGTTCGAGTGCCGGCGACGCTGACATGCAAACAGCTGGCGTCGGACGGGGCCGCCGCCAATTGCAGCTCGAGTTGACCGGCGAACTCGGAGTCGACGGGCGGAGCAGAGCCCGCTGTCGAGCATGCGCCGGCGAGAAGGCCGAGACCGAGCAGCGCTATCGGCATCTTCGAAATTTGCTTCACCATTGGGCACTCCCTGGAAAAAAGTCGTTGGTTTGCCATGGCTGACCTCAGTAGGGCTCGCATCGACTCACCATGAGGCGCTCGCTGACGGGAATGGGCGGATAGGGGTTGAGCCGGCCGATGAGACCACCCCACTGTGTCCAGTAGGTGCACTCCTCGTTCGACCAACCGTTCATCGCCTGCACTGCGGGATCGACGCCGCGTTGGAAAACGCCGAACACGACGCCGGGCGGTTTAGGAGATTCGGCCATCGGGTGCCAGAATCCGTTGTCTTTGAGGTAGGGGTTGATGCCTCCATGATCGAAGCCGTATTCGGAGGGATCGGTCCAATAGTCAGGATCGGTCACGAGGGCGTTGCCAAACCGGCCCAGGAAGAACCCAGCCAAGACGCTCGCGCACGTCTTCGCGCACGATTCGATGCGGCCGCACGACGCTTGCCGCGGCGGCGGTTGCCCCGGCAGCCGCTCGTCGTAGCTCGCCCTGTAGAAGACGTAGGACTTGGGGAAGCGCGACTTGGGGCCGAACCCACCCGGAGGAATCCCGAGCACGCCCTGCGGGCCGAGGGGCACGCGCGCCGGCAAGAGCTTGCGAAGGCGTTCGACGTTGGCCGCTGTGGGGGTGTTGGCGACGTATTCCTTGGCGAGGTTCGGGCAGATCACGTCGCCGAGGCCTTGGATCTGCTTTTGCGCTTCGAGGAATGCGTTTGGGATGCACGCCGTCACGCTCGGATAGATCTGCGGGTCGAGTGACTGTGCGTGATCTTGAATGGCGAGCAGGTTGTCGATCCTCAAGAGCAGTTGGGCAGTCTCGACCTCCGACCTGTTGGGCCCGCACAGGTCGAAGGCCCGCATGAGGCGCGGAAAGGGCGCCGGCGCCCCGGGCACGGGCATGCTCTGAACGACGCGATAGTCGAACGGGCCGACGTGACCCAGACACGCGACCGTTGCCTCGGCGAGGCCGGCAGTGACGGAGTTGTAAACTGAACAATCGGTGGTGAGCTTTTGGGCAACGGAGCCCACCGCTTCGGCGTCCGGCGATGCTGCGGGACCACCGCAGCTCGGTGCTGCAGCGGCCAGAAACGCCAGGCTGCATATCGTTGTGTGAGGCCAGCGATGCATGTTCGAACCTCCAGTGAATTGGGGGAGGCCGCAGGGAACGGCTCTTCCCACGACAGCTTCTCCTAACCGACCTGCAATAAGAATCCAACTGAAGTTTTCGCACGCGCAGCTCCTTTGGGCTTCATCGTGTGCGGGCAGAGTGCGACGTCTCTCTTTAACTATGCGAGATCGCAATCAATGGGGAGAGATCGCGCGAGGCAACGGCTTCGGTAGACGCTGCCATTACAACGCGTTACAAGCAGGGGCGATGTCGCGATCTTTCGAGGGGCTCGGCAATGTCCGATGGGCGCGTACGCGTACGCAGGGCATGCTCGCGGCGGTCGTCTTCATGGGGGGCACGGCCGGGTGCTCGTCCGAGCCCGCGGACGCGATCGTCGTTTCCTTCACCCAGGATGGCGGCGCTTCGAACGGAGACGGCGCGACGGCGCTCGCCGATGGATCCATCGCCCTTCCCGACCGGCGTGGAGAGTCGATGGAAGAAGCGGGAAAGACCGATCGCTTCGACGCACCAATCTCGCTCTCGCCTGACGGGTACGGGGTCGACGCGCGCGACGGGAGTGCGTTGGACGTCGCCGCCGAGCGCGTTGTGGTCTGCGCGCGGGTCGACGACCCCCTTCGTCCGAGTCACATTCGGGAGCTCACCAACGCCGTGAGCATCACCTACCTCGATCTGGTGGAAACCGACTGCACGGTTACGAACCTCCTCCCTTCGAGTAGGGCTGCGATCGTCGATTGGCTCAATGCGATCGATGTTTGGACGTGGGGTCTTTGGGAGTGTCCCGAGTCGACGACGCCCGCGACGTTCGTGCTGGTCCATGATCAGGTCACGGATCTCACGTCGGCCGACGCCGCGCATCTCATCGACATCTACCTGAAGGCATCGAGCAGGGTCGTCGCACTCACCGCCAAGGAGACAGCGTACCTGCGCCAAACGCTGGAGCGTTTCGCTGCCTCGGCCGTCAAATGGCAATCGAACGACCATATTTTCTCTGCGTGCCGAGACGGTGGGACCGATGCGAAGCCGTTCGACGCGGCTCGTTTTGACGGGCCACCCGCCGAAAGCGGGGTGGCCGATGGAGCCCCGGGCTCTGCAACGGATGCCGGGCCGCCCATCGACGCGACGAGCGAAGCCGCCAACGACGCTGCGAGCGAAGCCGCCAACGACGCCGCGGCCAACAACGAAGCAGCCAACGACGCTGCGATCGACGCCCAACCTTCGAACGATGGAGAAACATTTTGAGCGTGGGCCGAAATGCGACGACGGTCCGCTGGCTCGTGCTCTTTGCATCGTTGCCCTGGCCCGCCCTGGCCCAACCGACCGGAGCGGATCTGGCCCTTGCCGAAGTGCTCTATCGGCAAGGGCGGCAGCTCATCGCAGAAGGCAAGGCCGCGGAAGCGTGTCCCAAATTTGCGGAGAGCTATCGTCTCGACGCGGCCACGGGGACGCTCCTCAACCTCGCAAGTTGCCACGAGAGCGAAGGCAAGCTAGCGACGGCGTGGCTCGAGTTCGTCGAGGCTCAATCGCTGGCGCGCCGCGATCAGCGTGACGACCGCGCGCGCTTTGCACAAGAGCGCCTCGCGCGCATCGAGCCCAAGCTTTCTCGACTCACGGTAGTCGTGTCGGCCTCTTCGGACATCGAGGGCCTCGTCCTCACGCTCGACGGCGTCGCCGTCCAATCGCCGGCGCGAGGCGTCCCGACGCCGGTGGACCCCGGGATGCATATCGTGGCCGCGAGCGCGCCAGGTCGAAAAGCTTGGTTTCAAAAGGTGAACATCGAAGGCGCCGCCCAAAATGTCACCGTAAGCATCCCTCTTCTTGACCCCGAAGCCCCCGTCGCCCTTTCGGTGCCGACCAGCGTGCCGCCGCCCAGCCCGGCGCTCCCGCCCATCATGGCTGACCAGCCCACTACGCCCATCCCTTGGCCGGTATACGCAGCCGGCGGCGCGACCGTTGCATTCGCCATTGGGGCGACTGCCACAGGTGTCGTCTACAAGAACCATTACGACGATCCCGAGCGATCGCAGGGCGAGGTGAAGACACTCGGTGTGGTTAATCTCGCTTTGACGATGGGTGCCGTCGCCGGCGCAGGTCTCACGACGTACCTCTTCTTCACGCGTCCTTCCGCCAAGCGCGCTGCTCCGGCGCTCACCGTCGCGCCCATCGTGGCCGATTCGGTGGGCGGGCTCGTTTGCCGAGGTGCGTTTTGAGCCGCAATGCGCGCGAACTCGTGGCCCTCGCCGCCATCGCGGCGTCGGCGGCAACGAGCTGCCTCTTGATTTATCCCCTCAGCGAACGTACCGACGCATCACACGCGCCGCCGTTGGGATCGGGCGGGGCCGGCGTCGAGACACCCGACACGGGGTCGACCTCCGACGCTTCGGACGTGGGCGACGCCGCGACCGAGGACGACGCGCCCGCGAGTTGCTCGCTCAGGGCGTGCCGCGCCAACAGCAAATACCTGGAGCAGCCGGTCGTTTGCCAGCCCGGCTGCGTACCCGCGGGCGAGGATGACTGCTGCCGCCTTCTGCGTACCAACGAGTGCCCCTTCGTCTATCCGAAAGACGCGTGGCGCAACGAGAATGCCGTGTATTTCGGCGCCTATGCGGCCATCGAATCCAGGGATTTCGAAGGAAGGTCGTCGCCGGTTGTCAACTACAAGCTGGCGCTCGACGAGCTCTTCGCTGCGCGCTCCATTCCCGACGCCGACAACCGTCAGCATCCGTTCGTGGCCATCATTTGCAACAACGACGTCACGACCGCGGCCAACGATCCGATGTTCTATCGGAAAAGCATCGCGCATCTCGTGGGCGACGTCGGCGTGCCCGCCGTCGTGGCCGACCTTCCGCCCAACGTCATCGCTCCCGCATTTGCGCAGACGCGCGAAATGGGAAAAAAGGTGTTCTTCCTGAGCCCCGGTGCGGCGAATCGCGACGTCCGCGCGATCGACGACGACGGTGGGCTCATTTGGACGCTGAGCGGGCAGCCAAAAGACTTGGCGCCTGGGTACCAGGCGCTCATCGGTCGCATCGAAAGGTACATCCAAGC
>DATEMX010000755.1:0-3066 GCA_035275365.1 Polyangiaceae bacterium
GTGCCGATCCCGGCCGCGCCGACCCCGGTCGCCGAGGCGGCACCAGTCGTTGCCATCCCCGCGCCAGCCGTTGGCATTCCCGCCGTTCCCGTCTTTCAGGAGCGTCGCGAAGAGGACGAGGCGACCGTCGTCAGCCAAGTCCCCAGTGAAATCTTGGGGCAGCTCGCCGCCAACAGCCGTTTGCCTTTCGAAGACGAGGCCGCGGAATGGAAGCGGATCTACGAGGAGTTCGTTCGGCTGAAAAAAGATTGCGGCGAACCGGTCGACGGGCTCAGCTTCGACAAATTCAAGAACACCCTTCGCAAGAACCGAGACCAGCTGCTGCTGCGTCACGGATGCAAGTCCGTCAAATTCAGCGTCTACGTCAAAGAGGGCAAAGCGGCCCTCAAGGCCAACCCCGTTCGCGAATAACCGCCATGGCAGCGGGATGCCACGTCGAGGGTGGGGGGAGCGCGGCGTCTTATGCGCCTCCGGGATTTGGTTTCGGCAGTGGACTCCGCCCGACCGATCCTACCGATCGCGAGGAAAATGGTTACATCCGTTGCTTCCGGCGCAAAGCCGTAGCAGAGCACGTTGGGTCGAAACCCATCCGAGCAAGAAAGGCCCCATGGCACCCAAAGTCCGCAACGTCGTCATCATTGGCTCCGGCCCCGCCGGTCTCACCGCCTGCATCTACGGCGCCCGCGCCGACCTGAAGCCCCTTTGCTTCGAGGGATTCAACGCGGGCGGGCTCATCCCTGGTGGGCAGCTCATGTTCACGACCGAGGTGGAGAACTATCCGGGGTTCCCCGAGAAGGTCACCGGTCAAGAGCTGATGCAGCGCTTTCGTGACCAAGCCGAGCGGCAAGGTGCGGAGCTCGTGACCGCCGACGTCGCCAAGGTCGATTTTTCCGAGGCGCCGTACAAAATTTGGCCGGCCGACGCCACCGAGCCCACGCTCGCCAAGACCGTCATCATCGCCACCGGCGCGCGCGCCAACTACCTCGGTCTCCCCAGCGAAGAGAAGCTCAAGAACAAGGGCGTGTCGGCGTGCGCCGTGTGTGACGGCGCTCTTTTTCGCGGCCAGCCCGTGGCCGTCGTCGGGGGAGGGGACACGGCGATGGAAGAGGCCAGCTACCTCGCCGGGCTATGCTCCAACGTCACGCTCGTCCACCGGCGCGACGAGTTCCGTGCTTCGAAGACGATGCAAGACCGCGTCCTCGCCAATCCGAAGATTCAGGTCTTCTACAGCCACGAGGTTCGCAACGTGCACGGCGTCGACGAAGACCACGTGACGGGTATCGAGATCGAGGATCGCAAGACGTCGGCCAAGCGCACCATTCCGGTGTCGGCGCTGTTCGTGGCGATCGGTCACACGCCCATGTCCGAGCTCTTCGTAGGCCAGCTCGATCTGCACCCGAACGGTTACATCAAGACCGTCCCCGGCACGACGCAGACGAGCAAGCCCGGTGTGTTCGCCGCGGGCGACGTACAAGATTGGGTCTTCCGGCAAGCCGTCACGGCTGCGGGAACGGGATGCATGGCCGCCCTCGAAGCGGAGCGGTTCATCGGGGCGCAAGGTGGGCACTGACCCTCGCAGTGGGAAGGGTGGGCGGTGAGCGCCGAGCGCGAGGAGTTGGCTCGCCTCGCTCGGGATCTGCGCGCGCAATTGCAGTGGCAGGCCGAGCTGGGTACCACCGGCCTGCCTGCGGGCAGCGTGAGGTCGGTCGTCGCCATTTCGAAAGCGGAATCGGCGGCCGGCCCCGCAACGTCCGAGCGTTGGAGCGCTCCAGCGCGCTTCAGCGCGCCGCCGGGCGCGGGCGCACCGCCGAGTGTCGGGACCACGGTACCCGGCGGAAGCAACCGCGACGCCGCGTCGGCGCGGCTCGTTCAGCTCGCCGACGAGATTCGAAGCTGTCAAAAATGCCCGCTTCACGCGGGTCGCACCCAAACCGTGTTCGCGCGCGGAAATCCCGCGGCCGAGCTTTGTTTCGTGGGCGAAGGACCTGGGGCCGACGAGGACGCGCAAGGCTTTCCGTTCGTGGGCAAGGCCGGTCAGCTCCTCGATCGGATGATCGCCGCAATGGGCTTTTTGCGTGACGACGTCTACGTCTGCAACGTCGTGAAGTGTCGCCCCCCGAGCAATCGCAAGCCGGAGCCCGATGAGATGGCCCAGTGCACGCCCTATTTGCGCGAGCAGCTCGAGCTCGTCGCGCCCAAGGTGATCGTCGCGCTCGGAGCAACGGCCGTCGAGGGCCTCATCGGAACGAGCGGCGGCATTACGCGCCTGCGCGGGCAATGGAAGCTCTATCGAACGATCCCCGTGATGCCCACCTTCCACCCCGCCTATCTGCTGCGAAATCCAGCCGCCAAGCGCGAAGTGTGGGCCGATCTTCAGGCCGTTCTCAAGCAGATGGGCCGACCGCTGCCACCGGCTGGCCGCTCAGCTTGAGGTAGATGTACATCTGTGCGATTTGCACGGCGGGCGCCACGAGCAGTACGCCGACGCCGCATGCGCACAGGCCGGCGATCGCCAGGAGAAACGAGATCAAGCCGAAGATGAACAGATTCGTCTTGTGGCCGTCGGTGAGCTCCCAGCTCGCTTTCATCGCTTCGATGGGACCGAGGTTGCGATCGACGATGAGCGGGTGCGTCAGGCTGAACCCGAGCGCCAAGATGACGCCTGGCACGACGAAAAATCCGCATCCGATGGCGAAGGCCAGCCCCGTGAGAAAGTTCGCGACGAGCACCGCGACGAAGAACGGCGCGCCCCCGAAGATGTCGCCGAACGCGTAGGCCGTGCCGCGGGCCACCTTCAACGAGAAGTTGGCAAGGCCGGCGACGAAGAACGAACTGACCACCAAGTCGACGAGCTGAACGACGCTCGTGATTCCGAAGGAAAGGGGTCCGAAAACGTTGAGGCCGGGGCCGGCGAGGCCGCGGCGCGAAACGCTACTCGTGGCCGCTCCGAGGATGCTCAAGATCACGTTGGAGACGACGCCACCCACGATATAGATGACGGAGACGAGCAGCCAGCCGACGATGAACGTCGCGAGAATGGTACCGGGATCAGCCTTGATTCGCTCC
>DATEMX010000756.1:0-2833 GCA_035275365.1 Polyangiaceae bacterium
TGATTTAGTAGGAAGCTTGTTCCGTGGCCGGGGGGAGCACGAGGCGACCGAAGAGCCCACTCTCCTCTTCGTTCGGACCCGCCGTGAAGTAGAGGTCTTTCCCGTCGAAGTCTGCGCTGCTCGGGGGAAACCCGAGGGCCCACAGGCCGTCGATGGCGAGCGGGTCGCCATGCGTATCTCCGATGAAGCCTTCGAAGCTCGCCGTCAGCTTGAGACCGGCGAGCGCGAGGCCGAAGACGTTGATGCGTCCATCACCGAAGTTGCCGACGAGCAACCGCTTGGAAATTCGTCCGAATCCCTCCGGTGCCACGGCCATGCCCCAAGGCGAATCGAGCACGCCGCGCGAGATGAGCCGTTCGAGCAAATGGCCCGATGCATCGAAGAGCTCGATGAACCCGCGCCCCTTGCCGGCGTCGTCTTCGACCCTTTCGGGCAACTGTTGCTTGGCGTAGGCGACGAGCAGCAGATCGTCGAACGCGAAGACGTTGAACGGTGCGTAGTTGGCCGGCAGGTCCTTGTCGGTGAAGGCCCCTTCGCAGGGGGCGATCGGCTGGTAGTTTGCGTCGAGAACGTCGATTCTGCCGTTGTGGAAATCGGCTGCGTAGAGGCGCGTCGCGCCGTGATCGTGTGCGATGCTCACGCCCTTGTACACGGCACCACCGGGCGAATTGTCGACGCGCTGGCGAGCCAACCCGTCGAAGCCCGGTTGCCACCCGACGACCGTGCCTTCTTCGGTAACGAAGATGAAACGATCACCGGCGAACGCGGCGGCGTCGCCGTTGTAGACCTGTCCCGTGGGCGTCGACTTCGCGGCAGCGCCATTGCGCGAGGGAATCGTGACCGTTGCCAGAAGCCTCGCTCTGGCGTCGTAAACGGAGGCGAAGCCCGATCCGTTGTCGGCGACCCACGCAGGCCCCTCCGGTCCGAACGCCAGACCCCAGGCGTTGATCAAATGGGGGTCGCGGTTGTCACCGACGCCAGGTTGGTCGGACACGAGGTTCTTCTGCAACAGCGTTTGGGCGACCAGCGACGGTCGCTTCTCGACTGGTTCATCGGCGGGATCTCCCTCCAGCGCGCCGAACGTATCGCCAAAGTCGAGCCCTCGACAGGACACGCTCGTAAGACCGAGCAAGATCGGCATGATCGTGCGAATGCTCATGATCCTCCTTCACATGAGGCGAAGAGCCTCAAACAAGGACAATCTGGGCCAGGCGATCGCCCGGAGGGATTCTTCGGTAGGCCGGGGAGCCTAAGGCGTGGAGGCGAGCAAGCTCAGCGTTCGCAGAAAAAGGCCTGCTCGAAAGTACCTGGCAGTCTAGCAGCCACGGAGGTTGCGACAACGACGCGCCCGCCGTTCCGGGTAAGATGTCGGCGCTGTTTTTCGCCGCCGCGCGACGGTTTCGTCGTAAGAATCGTCGCCATGTTGACTCATTGCGTTTTCTTTTGGCTCAAGGAAGGTGTTTCGGCGTCGGACAAGGCCGCCTTCGAAGAAGGCGTGCGCTCGTTGACGGCGATCCCCGGCGTCGTTCACGGCACCGCGGGGGCGCCCGCAGCGAGCGATCGCCCGGTGGTCGATCGCTCCTACTCGTACGCGCTCATGGTCGTGTTTCACGACATGGCCGGGCACGACGTCTACCAAACGCACCCCATCCATCGCGCGTTTTTGAGCAAGTGCTCGCCGCTATGGACCAAAGTGGTCGTCTACGATTTCGAGGCCGCCTGACGGCTTTTTTGACGATCGGGACTATCGATCGAGAAGAGCCTGCCCGAGAATGAGGCGCATCGCCGTGCCGGTGTCGAGCCGCAGAACGATCTCCGATACCGGCCCCGATCGTACCTCACCGGGATCGCGCGGACCTCCGCCGATCGCTTCGCGGCTGCGCGGTGGTTCGAGGCCGACCAACGCGTCGTAGCCTGCGCCCGGACCCGCGATCACGCTCGCGCGCAGCGTGGCGTCACCCTGCTCGGACGCGAGGTGCGCAAAGAGCGGGCGGGGTCCGTGGACCGTCTCGATGGAATCGAAACAAAGGCGGAGGACCGCCGTGTTTCGATCGCCCGTCTCGACGTGCCCGCGCACGAGCGCGCCCACCGGAGCCACCAGCGTTCCGTCCGGCGATTCGAGCGGCAGAAGGAGCGCGGCCCGAAACACCTGGGGCCTCGAGCTCTCGGCGCTCGAGAGACCGTTCTCGAGGCGCACGTCGAAGGTTCGCCCCGCCGGAATGCCTGCGCGTTCGCGGAGCGTCCGCGGAAGGGGGACGGGTTCCGTCGCGCTCGTCGAGCATCCAAACGTTGCCAAGGTCACGGCTCGGATAAGCCAGCTCAACCGCGCTGCCGATGTGATCGTCACGGCGACACAGACTGCAAGACACGTGCTCTGTGTAGATGCCGCGCGTGAAGGGAACTCGGCGCCACGCCCAAAAAGACTCTCCGCAAGGTCGGACGCCGCCTCGGGCGTGCGTGCCATCCGTTCGAGGAGCCGGCCGAATGTCCAGGCGCCCGACTTGGGATCGGTGGGGAGCGCCTCGTAGGATGTCCGCACGGGGTCCTCGACAACCGACAGATCCGTGACGAAGAGCTCGCTATTGGGACGCACCACGCATTGGGGCGAACGCCCCAAGTGATAGTGAACGGCACCCGAGAGCTCGTCGGGCGTGGCGAGATCGAAGACCTCGAAGGGCACCTCGTAGTCTCCCGGCACCGCGTCCGTGGTTGCAGTGAGAGAGAGGTGAATGAGGGCCGATGAGTTTCTGCCAGACACGATCGCGAGGTCGATGATCCCTCCGAAAATCAGAGAGCGAGCGTTGAGAAAATCCCTCGGCTTGGCGCCTTGGCG
>DATEMX010000757.1:0-3595 GCA_035275365.1 Polyangiaceae bacterium
CGCCGCGACTACCGCGACGACTTCGACTCGCTCGAGGTCTACAACGGCGCCGACGCCGCGAAGCGTTCGCGCGTCGAAGCCGTTCTCGCCGACTGGCTCCATTTGCTCGAGCTCGGTCACAAATACGTCGCGACCGGCGACTCCGACAGCCACCGCATCCAATACCAATGGGCCGGCTACCCCCGCACCTACATCTCGATGCCGCTCGACAAATCGGGCGACGAAGGGCCGATCGATCGCACAGCGCTCATCGCCGCGCTGAAGGCCGGTCGGGCCTTCGTGACGAGCGGACCCATGATCGACGCGACGATCGACGGCGTCGGGCCGGGGGGCACGGCGACCCTCGCGGGCAACGTCGCGCACCTGCACGTGCGGGTGCGAGCGGCGCCATGGATCGACGTGAGCGAAGTCGAAGTGTTGCTCGGAGCATCCACGTTGACTCGCGTCCCCGTGGCTCCCTCGGCTCGGGCGCCCGCCGAGCGTGCGCGCGATCTCGTTGACGCGCGAAAGGCCGCGATTCGCCTCGAGCGCGATTTCGAGGTTCCGTTCGAGGGCCACGAGGCGAAGTTCGTGGTGGTGGTGGTGCGCGGCAATCGCGCGCTCGACGACACGCTGCCCTACATGCCGATTCAACCGATGGCGTTCACGAACCCCATCTGGCTCGCGCGACCCTGACACGCCCGTGCGTCGAGTTACGTACCCGCGATCCGCGCCGAGGCGCGCCGCTTGAGTTCTTGCAAGAGGTCGACCTCGGTGCGCTCGTGCGCGGGTGATTCGACCGGGCGCGGCTCGCTTTCCGTGATGCGTGTCGGGGTGTCGCCGTCTTCGAACACCAAGGCGCCGCACTCGGGGCACCCCACGCCCATGCCGTCTCGCCGTTGCTCGAGAAACGCGTCGCAATACGAGCAGCGAGTTTCCCACGAGCTTAGCTCGATGGAGCTCTTGAACCTCGTCATGTGCTTTCCCTCCTCCGCGGCCGCCCCCCAACAAGAAACCTTAAGCAGCCCGCCTACCAACGAACACATACGTAAGCCGTAAGCCGTTGTCTAGCCCTCCGCGCGTTCGCCGCGACGGCCTGACATGCCCTCAGGCTTTGGCCCTAAGTACAACTCCTTATTGAATGGTACCAGCTTCGCTGGACGCAGATCGCGAACAGCAGATTTGGCGCGACCCCGACTCAAGTTGACGGCCTATGGCCGCTATGATGATCGATTGGTGGCGAGAAATCTGAGGCAGTAGTGCTAGTCGGACCGGACACTCTTCGCGCATTTTTCCAATGCTCTAAGATCCGAGTTCGACTTCGTAGTCTTCAATGACCGGGTTCGCGAGCATTTCGTCGGCCATTTTCCGGAGGCGCGCTTCGAGGTCGGGCAGTTTGGCGAATTTCTCGTCGACCTCGAGCTCGATGAGCTTGCCGACACGCACGGTTCCGACGCCTTCGAAGCCGAGCGATCCCAAGGCGCGCTTCACGGCGTCGCCCTGCGGATCGAGGACCTCGCCCTTCAAGCGGACATAGACGGTGACCTTCATCGGCGTGGTTCCTTGCTCATTTCGAGAGACCGAGGTTTTTGCGGAGACGCGGCCCTGGCTCTTGCATGTCGGGCGTGAAGGTCTCGCCGGTAATGGTTTCGAAGGCTTCGATGTAGCGCCGCGTCGCTTCGACGCGAACGTCGTCGAGGATGGGGGGAATGGGCCCGTCGCCCTTGAACCCCAAGCTGGCGAGGTAGCGCCGGACGTACTCCTTGTCGAACGACTCGGGCTCTTCGGTCTTGGCGAAGCGCTCGTCGTAGCTTCGTGAAAACCAGAAGCGCGACGAATCGGGCGTGTGGACCTCGTCGATGACGACGATGTCGCCCTGGGGGGTGCGCCCAAATTCGTATTTGGTGTCGACGAGGATGAGCCCTCGATCTTGGCAGAGGCGCGAGCCGAACTCGAAAAGCCGCATCGCGGCGTCGGCCGCGACGTCGAAGTCGGACGCCGACATGCGCCCCATCGCCAAAATCTCTTCGCGCGAGGCGGAGATGTCGTGGTCGCCCTTGTCGGCCTTGGTGCTGGGCGTGAGGATGGGGCGGTCGAG
The DNA here is from genome assembly GCA_035275365.1 of Polyangiaceae bacterium. Taxonomy (GTDB): domain Bacteria; phylum Myxococcota_A; class Polyangia; order Polyangiales; family Polyangiaceae; genus DASWDH01. Next base: position 2,078 of record DATEMX010000757.1, read on the forward strand.
CTTCTGATTCTTTTTCAGGCCGTCGGGCAGACGGTTGCCGCAAAACTCGCGCTTGCCTGCCGCGTAGTGCGTCCAAATGCTCGTCGAAGTGACCCCGGTGACATAGGCGCGGACCACCATCTCGACAGGGAGGGGCGTGCACTCGACCGCTTCGATGACGTTGGGATCGGGGATTCGGAGCACGTGGTTTTTGGTGACGTGCGCGGTCTTGTCGAACCACCAAGCCGCCAGGCGGTTCAAGATCTGCCCCTTCAGCGGCAACGTCCCCAAGACACGATCGAACGCGCTGATGCGATCGGTGACGACGATGTAGCGGCGCCCGTCTCGGGTCGAGTAGTTGTCGCGGACCTTGCCCTCGTATTTGACGCCGAGGGCGTCGAGATCGGTTGTGTCAAGCGTCTTGTCGAGGGCGTCGCGGAGTGTTTTTTCGGGGAGCGGCATGTTCCGGCGGCAAGCTAGCACTATTGTCGCAGATTTCTCGCTACCAGATCGACGGTTGGAGCGGGCATACGCCAACTCAAGGACTGACCTGCCAAAGTTTGCGGCAGTCGTGCTAGTTTGGGCCCCGCCTGGCGCAAGATCCTTACCGCCCCCCGATCTCCTTGGCTGGAACCCAGAACGAACGGCCCTCGGGGGGGAGCACATTGAGCGCCCGGGGGAGCACGCTCGTCCAGCCGAGCACCGTTTCGAGGGCGTAGACCTCGCCCCCGGGCTCGATGAAGCCGAGCGGGCTGTCGGTGTCTTTCGGTGAAAGGCGAAGGGGCACCTCTTTCGCAGCCCGGACGATGGTCGGCTGCCCGGCGATCGAGAGGCGCGCCGACCCCGTGGCCAATTGCGGGGGGAGCAGCCGGTCCATGGTTTCGCCCCGCGTAAGGGCGCTCACTTCCGACTCGGCGACCCACGCGTCGATGACGAGATCTTCGTGATAGAGGACGCGCACGAAGCCCCCTTGCGATTCGGTGCTCCACAAAAGGACGCCGCTCGGCTGGGCCATTTGCAGCGTTTGCACGACGCTGCCGCCCGGTGCATCGCGCAGGCCGAGCGAGCTCTGCTGCGGGAGATATCCACGGCCGTTGCCGGGGACCTCCCAATGCCCTCGGGGCCGCTTGTCGAGCGAAAACGAAGTACACGGTGCGGTGATCGTGAACGATTGCACGATGGGCCCGCTGACCGCGGCTCGAACGGTGAGACCGATACTGGCCGAAGCGAAGGTGACGCGTTGCCCGGAGGAAAGCCAAAGGTGACCGGGCACGATGTCGATGTCGCTCGCCGTGAAGAGAGGCAGCTCCGCGCCGTCGACGAAGCCTTCGATGCGCACGCCGCCCGACGTTCGAACACCCACTCGACCGCCATTCGCTGGAAATGACGTCGTGCCGAGGCCGACCGGTTGGCCTCCGAACGTGGCCGCTTGCGAATTGCCCTCCGCCGACTGCCAGAGTCCGGCTCCTTTGGGTAAGATAGGCGCGCCGCGCACTTCGCAGCTCAGCGCCGGGGCGGGGGCCGGCGCCGGTGTGTTCG
>DATEMX010000758.1:0-6859 GCA_035275365.1 Polyangiaceae bacterium
CCACCTGTGCACGCTCCTCGATGAGGGCGCGGAGCCCGTCGCGGCGGACGACGTCGACGACGCGCGTTACGCCGCTCCGAGCGAGCTCCGTACCTTTGGAGTCACCGACGCGGTGAAGAGGGTCGTCATGAAGGGGCTCGCCATGCGCCAAGCTCGAGACGAGGACGAATGAGCCGCTTCTCTACCGCGATCTCGGCGGCAATCCTCGCGGCGGGCTGCCAGCGCATAGCTCCGCCGGCGTCGCGTTTTCCCACCGCCGCCGACGCACTATCACGCATGAAGGCGTCGTTTTCGTGCGAGCGCGGCGTCAAGGGCGAAGCCAAAATCGACCACTTCTCCGAGCAAGGGCGGCTCCGCGGCAAGTTGCTCTTGTACGCATCGAGCCCCGATCGGTTGCGCTTCGACGTCGTCAGCCCTCCGCCCTTCAATTCGGTCATCAGCACGCTCACGACGTCGGGCGGACACTTCGCGCTTGCCGATCAACGCGAGCGCAAGTTCTACGAAGGCCCCGCGAGTGCCTGCAACATCGCGCGCCTCACCGAGGTCCCCCTCGAGGCGCACGCGCTCGTCAGCATCCTCGGCGGTCGGGCGCCGATCTTGGTCCACCAAGACTCCGAACTCCAAATCGAGTGGAACGACGCGGGCTACTACGTCGTGCGAATCCCGAGCACGCGCGGCGCCACCGAAGAGCTGCACCTGGCGCCCACGCCTGCCGATTGGAAGGCGCCGTGGTCGTCGCAGCGCATACGTGTGCTCGACGTGCGCGTCATTCAGCGAGGCATCGTCCTCTACCACGCGAGCATGGACGCGCACGAATGGACCCAAACGGCGCCGCCCCTGGTCGATCCCGACGGCCTCGAACCGCCCATTTTGCCCAGCGGTCCCCCGTGTTCGGTGGAGGTGCCGCGTCGAATTCACATCGAGGTGCCGGAGAGCGATCAAGACATGCTCTTTCGCTACGACGTCGTGCGCCTCAACCCGCCCTTGCAGCCGGGCGTCTTCGTGCAGCCCGTGCCCGACGGCGTCCTAAGGACCCACGTGGACTGCCACTGAGTTTTCGGGCGCCCACGCGAGACGATCTCAGTCGCCGCCAAGCCGCCAAGTCGCCAAGGGTTTGGTGGGGTACGGTGGTGAGCGGGGCGCGTGGAGCTAAAAGACCTGAGCCGGTCTCTCCTCTTCCTCCCAGAAGCCACCAGCGATCCAAAAAAAACTCCTTGGCGGTTTGGCGAGCCGGCCTCTTGGGCCGGCGCTTGGCGGCTTTCTGCCGCGCCTGAGATCACTTCACGCTCGGTTCACGAAGCAACGGCGACGCCCCCGTGCCGGGGGTCGGCCGAGGGCACGCAAATCGAGGCGAGTCATTTAGGTCTCTGGAAAGAAACAAGCGACGCGGTGGTTGGTGCCAACGACGAGCTCGTCGAGCTCGGGCGTCTCCGTGTCACATTTGCCCTTTTGCGCGCGGGGACATCGCGGATGAAACGCGCAACCGGCCGGCGGATCGAGCGGGCTCGGAACGTCGCCCTCCAGCACCACGCGCAGCCGGCGGGCGCCGGGATCGGGCAGGGGGATCGAAGAGAGCAGCGCCCGCGTGTACGGATGGTACCGCTTCTCGAAGAGATCGGCGGTCGTCGCAGTTTCCACGATCTTGCCGAGGTACATGACCGCCACACGGTGGCTCGTGTACTCGACGATCTTGAGATCGTGCGAGATGAAGAGGAAGGCGAGCTTGAGTTCTTCTTGCAGGTCTTGCAAAAGGTTGATGATCTGCGCCTGAATGGAGACATCGAGCGCGCTGATGGGCTCGTCGCAGACGATGAACTCGGGCTGCACGGCAAGCGCACGCGCGATGCCGATGCGCTGCCTTTGCCCTCCCGAAAATTCGTGCGGGTAGCGGGTCATGGCGTCGCGGCGCAAGCCAACTTGGTCGAGGAGCGTTGCGACGCGAGCTTCTTCTTCGGCAGCGCCGCGCACGAGCGCGTGGATGCGGAGCGCCTCGCCGACGATGTCGCGTACCGTCATCTTGGGGTTGAGCGACGAGTGCGGATCTTGAAAGATGATCTGCATCTTACGTCGAAGGCCCCGGAGCTCGTTCGCCTTCATGGGAACGACCTCCTTGCCGTCGTAGACGATACGGCCGTAGGTGGGCTCGATGAGGCGGAGGATCGTGCGGCCCAGCGTGCTCTTGCCACAGCCGGATTCGCCCACGAGCCCCAGCGTTTCTCCGCGCCGCACGAACAGGCTCACGCCGTCGACGGCGCGCACGAAGGCGAGCTTGCCGAAAATTCCCTGCCTTACCGGGAAAAACTTGCCGAGGTTCTCCACCCGCACGAGCGGCCTCGCCTTGAGCGGGAGCGACTCGCCCTTCGGTTCAGTGAGCTCCAAGATCTGCGGGCTGCTCACGGGGCTCCCACGCGGTCGGCGAGAAAACATCGCGCGCGCCGTTCGCCCGCGCCTGGCAACACGGCCAGCTCCGGCTCGGCCTGGCGGCAGCGTTCTTCGGCGTACGAACAGCGATTTTCGAAGCGACACCCAGGCGGCAATCTTCGCAAATCGGGCAAGACGCCTGGGATCGTCGGCAGGCGGGCGGGCCGCCCCGATCCTGGGCGAGCGCGGCTTTGGCCGAGGCGCGGGATGCTCTTCAGCAAACCTTCGGTGTAAGGGTGGCGTGGCCGGGCGAAGAGGTCGAGCACGCTTCCCTGCTCGACGACCCGCCCGGCGTACATCACGACCATTCGCTGTGCAAACTCGGCGACGACGCCGAGATCGTGCGTGATGAGGATGACGCTCATCTCGAGCTTCTGCTGCAGCGTTCGCAAGAGGTCCAAGATCTGTGCTTGGATGGTCACGTCGAGCGCCGTGGTCGGCTCGTCGGCGATGAGCAGCTCGGGCTCGCACGAGAGGGCCATGGCGATCATCACGCGCTGCCTCATGCCCCCGGAGAGTTGATGCGGATACGAATCGACGCGCTCTTCCGGCGAGGCGATACCGACGAGCTTGAGCATCTCGACGGCGCGCCCCCGAGCCGCTCGGCGGCTGACGCGTTGGTGCAGCCTCACGACCTCGGTGATCTGGGCGCCGACCGTGTAGACGGGATTGAGTGAGGTCATCGGCTCCTGGAAGATCATCGAGATTTTCCGGCCACGTACGGCGAGCATGTCTCGTTCTTCGAGCTGGAGCAGATCTTGGCCGTTGAAGCGTACCTCGCCCGAATCTACGCGGCCCGGCGACGGGACGAGGCGCATGATGGAGAGCGACGTGACGCTCTTGCCGCATCCCGATTCGCCGACGATCCCCACCGTGCCACCCTTGGGAACTTCGAAGGAAACGTCGTCGACGGCGCGCACGACGCCCGTATCGGTGCGAAACGAGGTGACGAGGTTTTTGACGGAGAGCAAAGGCGCCAAGCGGGTCTTCGAAGATCTAGCACTCAGCGGATGTAGACGTCGAGCCGAGGCCCCCGCGCGCCCGTCAGTCCGGTCGCGTACGTTGCCCCCGCGCCCGACTCGGACACCGCGAAGATCGCGAGGCCGTGATCGCTCGGTCGCTCGCGCGCCCACCTTCGCACGATGGCCGTGACGTCGACGCGCAGTGGCGCATCGATGACGGTGGTCACATCGGCGCGAACCTCGGGGGCCGATAGTTTGGGTAGGCGGGCGTAGGTAACCTCGGCCGGCGACCACGGTTCGAGCACGCGAGCGACCGAGACCGTGCTCGCTGCACCTTGCGGCGGCGCGTCGGGGTGTGGATCGAGCGTCAAAAACGCCGCCATGATGTACGCGAGGTCCCATGTAGGCTTGAAGTGCAGAAGGAGCACGACCGCGTCTCGCCCGAGCGGGATTTCCTCGGGTAGCGCGCCGCCGGCGCCGAGAGGGGAGACAACGGCGATAGCGTCGGGAGCGAGGACTATGCGCGTGGCGTAGGAAGTCGGTGTCGCGGCGCGGTCGGTCGATCGACGCGCGCTGCAGGCCGAGGCGAGCATCGCAGCTACCGCAAGCGCTCGAAATGCGAGTGCGGCTCTCATGCCTCCCTCGCCACGCGTTCATCGAGCTCGGCTCGCCGGGTCCTTCGCTCGGCCACGATCTTGGTGGCTCGGCGAGCGCCCAACCCGAAGAGCGCGATCCCCATCGAGATCCAACCGAGCGAGCAAAAGAGGCCCGACGTCAGCGCGAGATGCGGCTCCCCGCGCTCGATGGCGGCGATGACGCTGAAGGCATACAGGGGAGAAGGAGAAGCGAAGAGGAGCGGCTCGTAGACGCGCTTGGTGGGCCCGTACGAGGCTACGACGAACGCGACCCACGGCGCAGCAACCGCGAACGTCGTCACCGCGATCGAAAGAACGCGCGCGCCGGCCACCGAGCCCGCGCGAAGCCGCGACCAAAGCAGAAATCCGACGATGAACACCAAGAAGGCGCTCCAAGATTCGCCGCACGCCAAGAGACCCGTCGCCGCCGGCGAAGGCAGACCGCGCGGACCGCCGCGCCAGAGAACGGCCGCTCCGGCGAGCGCGAACAACCCGAGCGCGAGAAGGCCGCTCACCAAGACGAGCAAGCACGTCTGCACGAGGCCCGGGCCGAGGACTCGCGAAGGCCAACGCGCTTGGCTTCGGTGCCACGCAGCTTCGACGCGGCGCGACGCGGCGAGAGGGTCGGAGGCGAAGACGAAAGTACAGAAAACGATGAACGCGAAGAGGCCGCCCATTCCCCCGAGGAAAGCGCCCAAGCGGTCCGCGCCGCGCGTCATGAGCCCCGGAATGAGCGCGACGCCGGAAACGAGCGGCAAGGAGACCAAAAACCACCGCTTGCGCCCGGTGGAACGATCGTCCCACGGGTCCGACAATTCGAGGCGCGCGGTTTCGAAGAGGAACCAAAGAGCCGTCGCCAAGAGGGCGAGCGGAACCGCTACCAAGAGGAGGAGGTACCACCCGTCGAGCCGCGCCCTCGCGTAGGCGAGCGGCAGCCACACGGGAAAGCCGTTGGGAACGCCGGGCCAGGTGGCATGTGCGAGAAAAGAAAAACCGATGCCGACCGCGAAATAGAGCAGCAGCGCGCCGAACAGCGCCGACGCCAATGCCGCGAGGGTGGCGGTCGCCGTTCCTCTGGCCCACGCGCCGATGGTGACGCCATGGGCGACGCCGACGAACGCGATGGCCAAGAGGAGCACGAAGGCGAAGACGATCTCGCTCGTCGAAACGCCGCCTAGGACGACGCAGAGCGTCGACGCAGGAGCGATCATCAGGATGAACGCGAGCACGGCGAGCCCTGTGGTCGCGAAGGCGCCGAGCACGACGGCGCGGGGACCCATGCCGGTCAAGACCAGGCCTTCCCAGGTTCGGCGCTCCTTCTCGGAAGCGACCGCAATGGCTCCCAGGCAGGGGGCTACGATCGCGATGGTGAAATAAGCGAGCGAGAAGAACACCTGAAATAGGACGGGGCCGAACGCGATTTGTGCTTTGCCCAACCCGAAAGCGCTCGCGACGGCGAACGTGAAGAGACCGATGAGCACGGCGGAGCCGAGCACCAGCGCCACGACGCGACCGGTGCGAAGGGCTTGCCGGAGCTCGCGCGCGAAGATGGGGCTCGCCAAGAGAAGGCGTTGCCAGCCCGGTCCGAAGCTCACTCTGGCTCCCTTTTCGTGAGCTCGAGGAAGGCCGTCTCGAGTTCGTCGCGCTCGGGTTCCAGGCCGATGACACCCGCTCCAGCTTCGACGAGGCGCGCGACGGCGGCGGCGACGAGGTCGTCGCCGCCGCGAATGCCGAGCGTGAGTTGGTCTCCGGAGCTAGCGAGTATGGTCACGTCTTCGATACCTCGGAGCGCGGCGCTGGCCGATGCGGGCGGGCCGAGCGTACGCACCTTGAAGCGCCGGGCGGGCGCGGCCGTGGTGCGCCCGCCGGGGCCGACGATCTGCGAGAGCGGACCGCACGTGAGAAGTCGCCCCTTTTCGAGGATGCCGACGGACGTGCAAACGTCGGACATTTCCGTGAGGATGTGCGAGGAGAGAAAGACGGTCTTGCCTGCTTCGGCAAGGCGCACGAAAAGGTCGCGCATTTCGATCCTCGCTCGTGGGTCGAGGTCGCTCGCCGGCTCGTCGAGGATGAGGACTTCGGGATCGTGTAGGAGGGTTTTGGCGAGCTGAAGGCGCTGGCGCATTCCCTTCGAGAGTGTTCCGGTGAGCTGCTCTCTCGCCGAGCCGAACCCGGTGCGCTCGAGCGCGAGGTCCGTCGCACTCACCGGCTCGAGCCCGTAGGCTGCCGCGAAGAACGCCAAGTACTCCTCGACGGTGAGCTTGGGATAAACGCCCGCTTGATCGGCCATGTAACCGATCTTGCGCCGCACGCGCTCGGGCTCGAGGCCCACGTCGATACCGCTGATCTCGATGCGACCCGAAGCGGGCTCGAGCAGTGTCGCCATGGCGCGGATCGTGGTGGTCTTGCCGGCGCCGTTGGGGCCGATAAAACCGAAGATCTCGCCCGGTCGAACATCGAAGCTGATGTCGTGCAAGACCTCCGTGCCGCGAAAGCTGTGCGAGACGTGCCGCGCGCGGATGATAGGGGAGCTTTTTTGCACGAGGGCTAAGTGCTAGCACCGCCCGGCGGCCCGTGTCCCGTTTACGCGTTCAGAAGGGGGTGCACGCCATCCTGCACGTCGAGTAGACGCAGGAGATCGCGTCGACCGCGCCGACGGCCGCGGAGAGGTTGCCGCTAAAGCATTGGCTGACGCACATGAGATCGGCATTCGCGCGACCCATCGTGCACTTGTCCCGCATACAAGCGACCCCGCTGATGCACGTGCTCGTCGCGCTGCACCTGCCGGCCATGGGGCATTGCTGATCGGCGCATTGCACGCACTCCGGTGCCAGGTTGACG
>DATEMX010000759.1:0-3672 GCA_035275365.1 Polyangiaceae bacterium
ACTTGAGCTCGGGGTGAATCTCGCTCTCGATCTTCGCGTGGAGCATGGGCAAGGTGCTCCAGTGGGCCCCCGCTTGCTCGTGATGAGCGGCGTGAAGGCCGTTGTTGAAGAGCAAGAAGTTGAGGAGTTTGCCCGTGAAGCTGCGTGAGTGGTTGTGCTCCGACCAGGGATCGGTGTGAACGTGCTGGATGTAGTTGAACAGCATGACGGTCCACAGCGCGAAGAAGGCAGGCAGACCGAAGACGAAGGCCCACACTTGAACGCCGCGCCAGGCGCCGAACATGGCCACCGAAAGCGCGATGAGGAGCACGTGCGCGCCCGCCCAGGTCACGTATTGCACGATGATCTGGCGGTAGAGCGAACGGTTGTCGCGCTTGGCCTTGCGGATGTAGGCCTTGATGGGCTCGCTCTGGAACCACGCCGACACGAAGAAATAGGTCGATGCAACGAGCGCGTTGTGGCGGTTGGTGTAGCGCCAGGTGATGGTCGCGTCGCCCGCCTTGTTGACGAGCTTGTGGTGGTTCAAGTTGTGCGTCGGGATCCACCCGAAGGTCGGGTACCCGTAGAACACCGAAAGCCAACTGCCGAAGATGTTGTTCATCTTGCGGCTCTTGAACGTTGGGCAGTGGTTGTGGTTGTGCGCGATCACCCCCGCCGACAGCGCGAAGTAGCAGCTCACCGGCCAAAGCCAGGGGATGAGATCGGTGCGCGCGTAGAGGAAAAGCCCGACGACGGGCATGCAGAGCGCCCAGAGCAGCGTGCGGTAGTCGGCAGTGTTACGGGGCAACATGACCGGCGCGACCATACGCTCTTTTGGGCGGCTTCGCCCGCCATTTCAAGCTGCGAAACGCCCTTCGCAGCCGATTAACCGGCCGCCCTCCCCGTCACGGTGCCATTATCATCGAGAGCGCGAAGAACCCGGCGATCCTCTGGAGCAAGATCGCGGCCAGCGCCAAGAGGGCGAGCGAGCGAATCGGCGCGAGCACGATCTGAAGGTGAGCGGGCGACGCGGCGCGAACGACGAGGGCGCCCGCGACTTCGACGATGACCGACGCCGCCAAGAGCGGTGCCGCCAGCGACACCGCCACACCAACGCCCCGCGCGATGTCGGAGGCCGATCGCGACGCGGCGCTTTCGAGTGAAAACGGCACCGACGCTAGCGCGGCGACGACGTGGCTCGGCCCCCCCATGCCGAGAAAAATCGTGGCGGCCAAGAGCGAGAAGAGAACCCCGAGCAAGGGTGCGCGTCCCTCGACCGTTGGCATCGTGAGCAACTCTTCAGAGCCACGAAGCGCGTCGACGACGCCTCCCGCCATCGTCGCAGCCCAAAGGGGAACCGCGGCGCTCACCGCTACGACGGTCCCGCGTGCGAGCTCGAGCAGAACAAGGACAGCCCCCGGCAACGGCCCGTGCACCTCGGGCCGAAGCGCCGGGAGAATCAGCGCGGCCAAGAGGAGCGCCGTCGTCGCGCGAATGGGAACCGAGAGCGCGCGGAGGCCGAAAGCGGGGACGATGGCCACGAGCGGCGCGACGCGCGCCCACGCGAGCCCCCACGCGGCGAGGTCGATGCCGTGCTCCTCGAAGAGCCGCGCGATCGTCTCCATCAAGCTCGCGTCGTTCACGGCGACGGCTCCGACCTAGTGCCGCTTGGCCAAAGTCGTGCCCCGACTTTGGCCAAGCCCGCGCTTCGCGCGCAGGCGGCTTCGCCGCCCGGCACTATCCCTTGGTCTCCGGGGGCTTCGCCACCGCCCCGCCGGAGCAAGTCCGGAAGGGCTCCGTCCACCTCCCTTCGGGAGGCCCACCCCCACGGCACCTCCGGCGCCGATCGACCTGCTTCTCCACGCTCTCGAATCTGGCGGCCAAATTTTCGCCCGCGCGGCACTAGGATGGCCGCGCCATCGTTCCCAATTTGGCATGCCAAATTGGGTAGTGAAGCAGGGAAGGGGTCCCCCCGTCGTTCGTGACTTGGCATCCAGGCATACCGGCACGGCGAGTATCCACGCTCTCGAATCTGGGGGCCGGATTTTCGCCGCGCGACACTTGTGCGGCCGCCAGATCCGCTTCCTTTCGAGGCCGTGGCGGTTATAAAGGAGCACCTCATGGCACTCGATCCGTCGGCAGTCGGTTTCACCAGCGCACCTTCGTCGTTCACGTACGATTGGAAGGCCGCGGTGCTGTACGCGCTCGGCATCGGCGCGTCGACGAGCGAGCTCGAGTATCTGTACGAGGGCAAGGGGCCGCGAGTCTACCCCACTTTCGCCGTCTGCCCGGCGATGCCGGCGGTGACGGAGTGCCTCGCGCGAACGGGCGGTGATTTCGCCACGGTCGTGCACGGATCGCAGAGCGTTCGCGTGCACGGGGCCCTTCCGCCGAGCGGCAAGCTCGTGACCACCGCGACCCTCTGCGCTCTCTATGACTTGAAAAAGTTCGCCCAAGCCATCGTGGAGACGCGGACGTCGCTCGAGGGCAGCGAGAGCCAAGAGCCGATCTTCGAAACGGTTTGGGCGATCATCTATCGCGGCGGCGGCGGCTTCGACGGCCCGCGCCCGCCCAAGAGCGACGCCGTCGACCCGCCCAAAGATCGCGCCGCCGATTTCCACATCGAGATGCCAACGCGACCCGAGCAGGCACTTCTCTACCGCCTGTCGGGCGATCTCAATCCACTGCACGCCAACCCCGAGTTCGCAGCCAGCGTCGGCTTCACGCAGGGCCCCATCCTCCACGGTCTTTGCACCTACGGGTTCGTCGCGCGCGCCATCATCCTCGGCGCCCTCGGCGGCGACGGCTCCCGCTTGAAGCGGCTCGACGGGCAATTTCGACGGCCCGTGTGGCCGGGCGATACCATCGTCGTCGACGGATACAAGCTCGAGGGCGGCGTCATCGCCGCAGCCGTCACGGTCAAAGAACGTCCCGAGACCGTCATGAGCGGCGCCTTCGCCGAGGTGGTCTAGTGCCCGCATGGCCAAAGTCGGGCCCCGACTTTGGCCATGCCCGCGCTTCGCGCGGAGGCGGCTTCGCCGCCTGGCACTATCACTTTGTCTTCGGGGGCTTTGCCCCCGCCCCGCCGGGGCAAGCCCGGAACAGGGCCCCACCCCCACGGCACCTCCGGCGCCGATCTACCTACTTCTCCACGCTCTCGATTCTGGGGGCCAGATTTTCGCCGCGCGGCACTAGCCCTTCACGGCTTGGCCAGGGCCCGAAGGCGCGTGATTTTTTCGTCCTTGGTCAGGCAAATCTTGTCGTGCTCGGCCGGGGTCATCCCTGGCTTCACGACGAAGTCCTCGTCGCCGACACCGACCACGTTCTTGCCGACGCGCGCCACGACCCACTCGAGCCTCGCGCCGTCCTTCTCCTGCAGCATCACGTGGTAGGCGTTGTCGCCGGTGCCTTTCTCCTCGGTCGCGCCGCGCAACTTGCTGAAGGTCTTGATGACGTCCTTGGCTTGATCGACGTCGTCTCGAACCATTGAGAGGATGCGGTAGCGCTTGTCGCCGTCACGATAGAAGCCAGAGGCTCCGGCACCCGCGCCATCGACACCGAGCACATCCTTCGGCGAATAGAGAATGCCCATGGGCAAGAGCTTATCTTGCGGCAACCGAGCGGCCGCGGGCGGGAGCGACGGCGCGCCGGGCAATTTCTGCCCCATTTGGGTGCCGATGGGCACGAGGAGGC
>DATEMX010000760.1:0-5172 GCA_035275365.1 Polyangiaceae bacterium
GACCAGACCAAGAAGTCGTCGCGCAAGACACCTTGGGGGGCGCCGCGCGCGAGCTCCGGGAGCGACAGGCACGTCGCTTCTTGGTAGACCGCCGCCGACACGTCGACCTCTTCGCCGGCGAGCTCGAGCGCGCGGATAGCACCGGCGTGGCGTTCTAGGTCGAGCTCGTCGATGGGAAAGAGCTCCCAATCGAGCAAGACGAGCTCCGGATGAGGAGGATCTTCGGGGTCCGACTCGAACGGTGCGTGTTCGGGCAATTCGATTCCCGCTTCGCAGAAGAGGTCGCCGAGGCGCCGGCTCGCACTGTCGGCCGCTTCCCCGGGCGTCCAAAACACCTCGAGCGCCTCGATGACGACCTCGGTGTCGGCGTAAGGCCAAAGCCGCGGATCGCGTGAGCCGAGGTCGAGATCGGAGTTTTGCGCCCGGAGCTCTCGAAACGCCCGAGCCCTCTTTTCGAAGGTCGGCAGGTGCGAGAGCGCTTCGTCGACCGACCAGTGAAGGTGGTGATCGGCGTCGCGCAGGTACCGGTGGCGGCCCAGGGCACGGAGGAGGGCGGCCACCTCCGCATGGGTACGCGCCGAAAAAGTCCAAGCGAGCATCGGGCCGGGTTTTACCACCACTCTCGGCTTTTTTTCGGGCGATCGGCGGCGCGCTCCGAGACGTCACTGCGCGGCCAGGTCGAATCGGCTATGCTGCCGCGCCTCGGAGGCTGAGAAGTGGCTCGATTCATCGACGAACTCAAACGTACCCATCGCTGCGGCGCCCTGCGCGCCGCCGACGTCGGCAAGGAAGTTGTCCTCTTTGGTTGGGTGGCGACACGTCGCGACCACGGCGGCTGCATCTTCATCGATCTCCGCGATCGCGAGGGTGTCACGCAGATCGTGTTCGATCCCGGCTACCGCGACGATCGCCTCGCCAGCGACCCCGAAACGGTCGCCATCGCCCACAAGCTCGCCGATCAAGCGCGCGGCGAGTGGGTGCTCGGCGTCCGCGGCGTCGTCGTGGCCCGCGGCGGCAACGCCAACCCCAAGCTCCCCACCGGCGAGGTCGAGGTCCACGTCGTCGAAGCGACCGTCTTCAACAGGAGCGAGACACCCCCTTTCGAGATCGGCGACGAAATCGACACCCGCGAGGAGGTCCGTCTACAATACCGCTACCTCGATCTCCGGCGCGCCCCTCTGCAGAAGGCGCTCTTACTGCGCAGCCAGATCAACCTCGCTACCCGAACTTATCTATCGGGGCAAGGCTGTCTCGAGCTCGAGACGCCGTACATGGTGCGCCACACCCCCGGCGGCGCCCGCAATTTCATCGTGCCGTCGCGCCTCTCGCAGGGAAAGTTCTACGCCCTGGCCGAGAGCCCGCAGCTCTTCAAGCAGCTCTTCATGGTGGCGGGCTTCGATCGCTACTTTCAGATCGTGAAATGCTTCCGCGATGAAGATCTGCGGCTCGATCGCCAGCCGGAGTTCACGCAGATCGACATCGAGATGTCGTTCGTCAACCAGAACGACATCTTCCGCCTCGTCGAAGGGCTCATCTTCGCCATTTGGAAAGAGGCCCTGGGCGTCGATCTCAAAGCGCTCTACCCCTCGGGGCAGTTTCCCGAGATGACCTACGCGGAGTCGATGAACCTCTACGGCAACGACAAGCCCGATCTGCGCTTCGGCATGGCGCACGTCGACATCACCGACTTGCTCATCGAGCACGACGGTGGCGGTGTCCCCTTCTTCGAGGACATCACGTCGAAGTTCAAATCCGGCGTCTTCCGGCGCGATCTGCCGCCGCAGATCATCAAGGCCCTCGTGGTCCCCAAAAGCGCCAATTTCTCCCGCGCCGAGAGCGACAAGCTCGAAGAGTTCGTGAAGACCATGGGCGCCAAGGGGCTCGCGCGCGCGAAGGTCGCCGACGACGGCTCCTGGACCCAATCGCCGCTCGCTAAGACGGTGACCCCACGGGCCCGCGAAGCCATCAACCGCGCGACCGGCGCGGAGGCCGGCGATCTCATCTGCTTTCAGTTCGGCAAGGAGTCGCAGGTGCAGACCGTCATGGCCAACCTGCGCGTGCACGTCGCCAAGAAGATGGGGCTCATCCCCGACTATGGCCACAACGGGCAGTGGAAGTTTTCTTGGGTCGTGAATCCCCCGCTCTTCGAATACAGCGAGGAACACAAGGGCTGGGTGGCCGCCCACCACGCGTTCACGAGGCCGCACGACGAGCACGTCGGCCTCGTCGACACCGACCCCGGCAAAGTCCTCTGCTACCGCTACGACCTCGTGCTCAACGGATTCGAGCTCGGCGGCGGCTCGATTCGGCTCCACGATCCCGAGGTGCAAAAGAAGGTCTTCCGCGCCCTCGGCATTTCCGACGAGGAAGCCAAGGACAAATTCGGCTTCCTCTTGCAAGCCCTTGGGTTCGGCGCGCCCCCGCACGGCGGCATCGCGCTCGGCATGGATCGCGTCGCGCTCTTGATGACAGGCTCCGAGAGCCTGCGCGACGTCATCCCCTTTCCCAAGACCCAAAAGGGCACCGATCTCATGACCGACGCTCCCAACGCGGTGGCGGCCGACCAGCTCGCCGAGCTCAAAATCCGCGTCATCGAGTAGACCCGGCCGCCTCACCCTTCGTTTTTGAACGACGCGGTTCGTTCACTCCTCGCAGCGACAAGCACTGACAAACACTGACAAACAGTCTCGAGGCGGCGCGAGGGAACCCTTGTCACGAATACGTCTTTCTCCCGATACCTCCGCGCTGACTCCGGAGCATAAACGGTCGCCATGGGGATCGGCGTTCATCAGGGGCCAGGGTGCGTTCGCTGCGGAGGGAGCTCCGTACGCGCCGTGAGAACACGAACGGTGACGGACGGCTCGCGATCCGTCTGTTACCTCGCCTTCTTCTGGTCGTGCTCGGTGTGCGGCCACGCGTGGACGGACGATCGCCTCGAGGATCAGAACGCTTCGGCCGCGCTCGAAGCGCGCTTGGCGGCACGTCGGGCCTCCTGACCGCCCAAAGTCTCGTGCCTAACACGATCGTGATCTGCTCCTGCCAAAGTCTGCAGCAGTAGTACTAAGCCGGCTCATGTGTGCCGTCGGGGCACGAACGTCGTTTTTGCCAGGCAAGGTCTGCAATGGCTTGACCTGAACACTCTGGGGTCCGAGGATAAGGGTCCTATTCCTGATGGGCGCCCGTGTCCTCGTCATCGACGATAGTCCCACCATTCGCAAGCTCGTCAGCGCGATCCTGGAACGTCACGACTACGAGCCGTTCGCCGCCGCCGACGGTCAGGCCGGGCTCGACCGACTACGCCAAGGTGGGGTCGATTTGGTCCTCCTCGACTTCGTCATGCCTCACATGAACGGCTACCAGTTCTGCCGCGAGATGCGCGCCGACGAAAACCTCACCAACCTCCCCATCGTGCTGATGAGCGCGAAGGCCGAGAAGATTCGAGGGCAGTTCGTCCAGCAAACGGGCGCCGTCGATGCCATCACGAAGCCCTTCGATGCTCGTGGCCTCTTGGCGGTGGTCGAGAGCGCGCTGCAGAAGGCGGCCGGCGGGCGCGTCCGGCAGATAGACTCGATCCCCCTCGACGAGGAGGACATCTCCCTCATCGAGCTCGAAGATCGCGATTCGGGCACGATTCGAGCCGAAGAGGAGCTCTCGAAGAAAGACCTCGTCGCGGACATGGCCGAGAAGCTCGCGGCGATGCTGGGCCCGGCGCTCACCGAAATGCCGGAGCAGCGGCGCCGAGACGAGGGCGAAGTGGTCGAGACGATTCGCCGCACGTTGGGCCAGAGCGCCGTCGCCGAACTGCGCGCGCTCTTCGGGCCCTCTTCCCTCGGGAGCGCCGAGGAGGGCTTTGGTGGGAGCCTGCACGTCATCCCCCTCGCCGAAGTGCTGCAGGTGCTCCAGCTCCAGCGTCAGACGGGCACCTGCAAGATCACGAACGGCAAAGTCGAGGTCACGATTTCTTTCCGCGACGGCCTGATCGACCTCGCCCGCGGCAAAGGCGCCGCCGACGAATTTCGGCTCGGGCGCTACTTCATCGAGGAGGGCCTCATCAAGCGCGCCGAGCTCGACGAGATCCTGAAGGATCGTTTGCCCGGCACGAACAAGCTCCTCGGCGAGGGCCTCATCCACTTCGGCGTCATCAGCGATGACGATCTGCGTCGCGCCCTCATTCGCCAGACCAGTGAGCTCATCTACGAAGTCTTGCGCTGGCCGCGGGGGCATTTCGGCTTCTCGAAAGACATCGAGGACCGCGGCGACGTGGCGCGCTTGGGTCTCCCCGTCGCTTCGATCGTCATGGAGGGGTTCCGCCGTGTCGACGAATGGCGCCTCATCGAAGAGTCGATCCATTTCGACGAGGTGCT
Source organism: Polyangiaceae bacterium (assembly GCA_035275365.1). Lineage (GTDB taxonomy): Bacteria > Myxococcota_A > Polyangia > Polyangiales > Polyangiaceae > DASWDH01. Next base: position 4,365 of record DATEMX010000760.1, read on the forward strand.
CTTGCGCGATCAAGTGGCGCTCGACGCGCTCGGTGCCGAAAAGCTGACCCGCCAAGAGCAGCTCATGCTCGACGCCATCGACGGACAAAGAACCGTGCGCGAGGTCATCGGCAACGTCGACGTCGGCTCTTTCGACGCTTGTAAAATCCTCTACCAGTTCTTGCAATCGCGCCTGGTCCGAAGGCGCGCCGCGTAGCGCTCGCGCCCTCGCCGTGGCCGATGGCGATCCGCCGGGCGCCGTGCTTGGATGTCCACGAGCGAGCGGCATGGCCAGAGCAAAGAGCACCGTGACGGTTACCTCGGCGCGCGAAGGCGACGTCGACGCGGACGCCGTGGCCGCCATCGATCGCGCCTGTTTCTCGCAAAACACACTCGACATCCGCGCCGAGCTCGATCGACCCTGGGCGCACGTGTGGGTCGCCCGGCCACGCGGCGAGGGAGCCTGTCCTCGGGCGTTCTTGCTGGCGTGGCTCGTCGCCGACGAGCTCCACATCCTGAGCGTCGCCACGTCGCCACCCTACAGGCGGCGAGGCTTGGCGCGAGAGCTGCTCGCGCATTCCATCGTCTTCGCGCAAGGTCGGGGTGTCCGCACAATCTTGCTAGAGGTGCGCCGCTCGAACGCAGCGGCCATCCGCCTCTACCGCGAGTTCGGGTTTGCCGCGACGGGAATCCGAGCCAACTACTACGCCGACGATCACGAGGACGCGATCGTAATGGCGCTCTTGCTCGATCCGCAGACGGGAGCCGTAGAGGACAGCCGCGACGAGATCGAGATTTGAACGATCGCGCGATCTGGTGGCGACGGCTT
>DATEMX010000761.1:0-22261 GCA_035275365.1 Polyangiaceae bacterium
TGTGAGGCGGGACGCGGGGCGCCGCTGGCGAGGACCGTGGTGCTGGCGGCGCCGGCCCGTCGAAGGGGAAGGTGTGGCGCGGATGCCCTAAGCGCGTGCGCAGTGAGTCGAACCTGACTGTACAGAAAAATGGGTATCGACGGAGGTAAGCGTCTCGTATCGCGCCGATCCATTGTGATACTGTCACCGTTCGCCGGTTGTCGGGGTAGATGGAGTCCCTGACATATTGGAGGGGTGGCATGGGGGAAGCGACGGGCTCTGCGCGGGTAGAGCGGAAGGCTGGCCAGCAGTCGTCTGCGGCACATCGGGTTTTGGTCGTGGATGACGACGTCATCCTCGCCAACGCGGTGCAGCGGCTCCTCGCTCGCTACGGATTTTCGGTCGACGCTGCGCTCAGCGGCGCGGCCGCGGTCGAGCGCCTCAAGGAGGATCACTACGAAGTGATGCTCCTCGATTTGCAGATGGCGGAAATGGACGGGATGGAGGTGTTCCGGTTGGCGCAGCAGCTTCCGGGCGCCCCCTTCACCGTTCTTCACTCGGCCTACATCGACGTGCGCACGGCGGTCTTGGCGGTTCGTTCGGGGCTCCACGAGGTCTTAGAGAAACCAGTTCCGGAAGAGACGCTCGTTTCGCGCATCCGCGAGCTCGCGATCGAGCATCGTCGTTCGGCCGGCGAATGGCGGGGAGGCAATGTCGTCGATCCCGGCAAAGACCGCACGGCGCTGGCTCGGCTGGTCGGCGGGAGCCGGCCCATGCAGCAGCTGCGAGAACAAATCGAGCGCGTCGCGCGGTTTCGCGATCTGGCGGTGCTCATCCAAGGCCAGACGGGCACGGGCAAGGAGCTCGTCGCCGAAGCGATTCATGCCCTGAGTTGCCCGACGGAGCCGCTCGTCAGCGTCAACTGCGCCGCGATCCCGGAGCACCTCTTCGAAAGCGAGCTCTTTGGCCACGAGGCCGGCGCCTTCACCAACGCGAAGAACTCGCGCGCCGGGCTCCTCGAGGAAGCTGGGCGGGGGACCGTGTTCCTCGACGAGATCGGGGAGCTGCCGCTCTCGGTGCAAGCCAAGCTGCTCAGGGTATTGGAAACGCGACAGTTTCGTCGTATCGGATCCAATCGCAGTCGCATCCTGTTGGCGCGCGTCGTGAGCGCCACCAACCGCACGCTGGTCGACGAGCTCGACGTTCGCGTTCGCGCGGACCTCTACTTTCGGTTGGCCGGTTACACGCTGCAAACGCCGTCGCTCGCGGAACGCACGGCGGATCTGCCCGGTCTCGCTCGACACTTTCTCGACGACTTCTCGCGACGTCACGGCGAACCTCACCTCGAACTGGCGGCGGACGTCTTGGACCGGTTGGCATCGCACGCGTGGCCTGGCAACGTGCGCGAGCTGCGCGCCGTCCTCGAAAACGCTTGCGTCATGGCCAAGGATAGATACGTCACGCGAGACGAAATCGAGGCTGCGCTCGAGGCGCGCACCAGCACCCGTCGAATGGTGCTCGCTCCGAGCGTATCGACCGCGCCGCCGAGCCAACCCGGCGGGTCGCTCCCGCGCCTACAACGCGAGATGATCGTGAGCGTGTTCGAGCGCTCGAGCGGCAATCTGAGCCGCGCCGCAGAGGAACTCGGCATCGCGAGGTCGACGCTGCGCGACCGCCTTCGGAAGTACGGTCTGCTGTAGCCCGCGGATCGGCCGTCGGAATCCGCTGCCATCGTGGCGGGCACCGATGTCGAGTGTTTCAGGGCGCCTTCGGCTACCGTTCGGCCTGGTGCTTCTTGTGGTCGTGCCTCTTGCTCGCCACCTTCTGGCGCGTCGTCTCGAAATGCCTTCCGAGCCCCACGATGAGCGTGATGGCGAGCGTCATGGTGACGGCGAGCGATCGAAAGAGTCCGACGGAGGCTTGCTGGACCTCGAGGCTCACCTCGGCGTGCTCCGCCAAAGGCGAGAGCGGACTGTCGGTCATGGCGATGATTTTGACGCCGCGCTGGGCGGCTTCGCGCACGACTTGCACGACGTCGGGCGAATAGGCCTTGGAGCTGATGGCGAAGATGACGTCTCTCGGGCCGGCGTGGCTGACCTGTTGGAAGAACATGCCGCCCACGCCGTCGACCAGGACGTTGCGCACGTTCATCTGGCTCATCGCGTAGGCGAGGTAGCAGCTTACGGGGAACGAGCGGCGGTGAGCGACGAGGTAGACCGTTTCGGACTCGGCGATGAGCTTGAAGGCATGCTCGAGCAGCTCGCCCGTGCGCTTTTGCTGCAGGAGGCACTGCAGCCCGACGATGTCGGCCTCGACGAACTGCTCGAGCAAAGCGGTGACGTCTTTGGCCTGCTCGCCGACGGTTTCACCGCCGCCGCGCAGCGAGCGGAGCCGCTCTTTGTAGTCCGGCATCGCGTCGGTCAGCCGGAACCGAAAGACGCGCTGCATGTCGCTGTAGCCGGAGAAACCGAAGACCTTGGCGAAACGAATGAGACTCGATGGCTGGACACCGGCGCGCTGGGCGACCGCGGCGATCGTTTCGAGGGCGAGCTCGCTCGGGTTGTCGAGCGCGTGGCTGGCGATCTGTTGCAGTCTCTTGCTCAACGTCGGAAAGCGATCGATGATCGCCTTCTCGAGGTCGTCGAAGCTCTCGGGGTGAAGAGCGGCCGTTTTGCCCACTCATTTCACCGTAGGCATGATGAAGTTGGCGCCCGTGCTGGCGCCCCTCGGCCATCGCGACGTGACCGTCTTCATGCGGGTGAAGAACCGCACCCCTTCGGGCCCGTGCATGAAGTGATCGCCGAAGAGTGAGCCCTTCCAACCACCGAAGCTGTGGAAGGCCATCGGAACGGGGATGGGGACATTGACGCCGACCATGCCGATCTGGATGCGCTTCGTAAACTCCTCGGCCGCTTCGCCGCTCGCAGTGAAGATGGCGCCACCGTTTCCGAATCGGTGGGCGTTGATCAGCTTGATGGCCGAGTCGAGATCGGGCGCGCGCACGACCGCCAGTACGGGGCCAAAGATCTCCTCTTGGTAGATCTTCATCTCGGGCGTCACCTTGTCGAAGAGCGTTCCGCCGATGAAAAAGCCATTTTCGTGCCCCGCCACGCGGAGGCCGCGACCGTCGACGACGAGCTGGGCGCCTTCTTTCACGCCGAGATCGATGTAGCCCGAGACGCGATCCAAATGGGCTTTCGTCACGAGCGGGCCCATGTCGACGCCCTTTTCGGTGCCCGGGCCGATTTTGAGGCCGCGCACCTTGGGGATGAGCGCCTCGATGAGGCGGTCGGCTGTTTCAGGGCCCACGGTGACGGCGACGGAGATGGCCATGCATCGTTCGCCCGCCGAGCCATAGGCGGCGCCGATGAGCGCGTCGACGACGTGACCGAGATCGGCGTCGGGCATGACGACCATGTGGTTCTTCGCGCCGCCGAGGCACTGCACGCGCTTGCCGGCGCGCGTGGCGCGCTGGTAGACGTTCTCGGCGACCGGGGTCGAGCCGACCAGGCTGATCGCCGACACGCCGGGATGCTCGAGGAACGCGTCGACGACCTCTTTATCGCCGTTCACGACGTTGAAGACGCCGGGGGGAAGGCCGGCCTCCGTCCACAGCTCGGCCAGGCGCATGGCCGTCGAGGGGACACGCTCCGAGGGCTTCATGACGAAGGTGTTGCCGCAGGCGATGGCCATGGGCGCCATCCAGAGCGGAATCATGGCGGGAAAGTTGAACGGTCCGATGCCGGCGCAGACGCCGAGCGGCTGCCGAAACGACCAGCTATCGACGCCGCGGCCCACGCCGTCGGAGTACTCGCCCTTGAGCAGATGCGGGATGCCCGAAGCAAACTCGACGACCTCCATGCCGCGCGTCACCGATCCACGGGCGTCGTCCAAGACCTTGCCGTGCTCGGCGGTGAGGAGGCCGGCGAGCTCGTCGATGTGCTTGTCGATGAGGGCTTTGAAATTGAACATCACGCGAGCGCGCCGCACGGCCGGCGTGGCCGACCACCCGGCGAAAGCTTGGCTTGCGGCGGCGACGGCCGTCGCGACATCGGCGGCCGTCGACATGGGTACGAGTCGAGCCACCGTGCCGGCCGCGGGATCGTAGACGTCGCCCCAACGCGTGGTGGTGCTGTCTACGAGTTTGCCGTTGATGAAGTTCTTCAATTTTTGGGTCATGGCTTTCTTCTCACTGGCAGGCAGTCAACCCGCCGTCGACATAGAGCACTTGTCCGGTCACGAAATCCGACTGCGGCGTGCAGAAAAACTGAACGGGACCGACGACGTCTCGGGGATGGGCGATGCGGCCGAGCGGGATGCGGTCGATTACCTTGGCTTTGAACTCGGGATCTTGGACGACATGGCCGATCATGTCGGTGTAGACGAACGTGGGGGCGACGCCGTTCACGTTGATGCGGTGCGGGGCGAGCTCGCTCGCGTGCTGGCGCACGATCATGAGGAGGCCGCCCTTGCTCGAGGCGTAGGCCGAATATCCCTTGCCGCGCAGGCCGAGCTTGGCGCGCACCGAGAGCAGGTGAACCTGCTTTCCGCCGTCGCCCTCGGCCACCTGTCGCTTGGCGACGGCCTGACCCAAAAACATGCCCGCCTTGAGGTTGAGATCGACGACGAAGTCGTAGGTCTCTTCCGTCATCTCGAGGACGCTGCCTTCGCGGTGGACGCCGACGCAGTTGACGAGGATGTCGCAGCGGCCGAAGTAGTCGCAGACGGCATCGACCGAACGGCCGATGTCTTTCACCGAGCGCGCGTCGAACACCACACCCTCGGCCTCGTACCCTTTTCCGCGGAGCGATTCGCGGAGCTTGGCGATCTTGGCGGCGTCGGTTCCCCCGACCACGACCTTGGCGCCGATTTCGGCGAGCCCCCACGCGATCGCTTCGCCGAGGCCGCCCGTGCCGCCCGGTACGAAAGCGACCTTACCGGCGACGCGGTGCGACGGAGAGCGGGCAGAGTCTTCGGGTTCGCTCGGGGACATAGGGGTTAATCGAGGTGCAGGCCGCCGTTGACGTCGACGATCTCACCGGTGATGAAGCCCGCGAGGGGCGAGCTCAAGAACACGACGGCGTGGGCGACCTCTTCCGGTTCGCAGAAGCGGCCCACGGGGATCCCTCGCAAGAGCTCCTGGCGCTGCTCTTCGGTGAGTTGATGGGTGACCATTTTGGTCTTCACGTAGGCTGGGGCAATGCCGTTGGCGGTGACACCGTGCGGTGCCAGCTCGCGTGCGAGCGAGAAGGTGAGCGCGCCGAGCGCGCCCTTCGACGTGGTGTAGGCCGTGCCGGCGGTGAGGCCGCCCGTCTTCATGGCCAGCGAACAGATGTTGATGATCCGGCCCCAGCGGCGCTCGCGCATGGCGGGCACCCACTCGCGGCACAAAAGGTAGGGCCCGTCGATGTTGACGGCCATGATGCGCCGCCACTCTTCGGGGCTGGTCTCGGCGATCTTGTTGTTCGAGAGAATGCCCGCGTTGTTCACCAGGATGTCGACGGCGCCCCAGGTCTTCTGGATCGTGTCGCACGCAGCCTTCACGGCGGCCGCGTCGCTCACGTCGAAGGCCACCGGCAGGGTTCCTTCGCCCAGCTCTTTGGCGACCGCCGAAAGCGCGCCCTGGTCGGCGTCGGTGAGCACCACGCGATGCCCCTCGGCCAAGAGGGCTCGAGCGATGGCGGCTCCGAGCGCGCCACCCGCGCCGGTCACCAAGGCGATACGACTCTCGTTCGGTTTGTTGTCCTTCATCGCGGGTCCAATCGATCGGCAGGGTTTCGGGAGAGATCAGCAGTCGGCGAGCGCGCCGAGGTAGTCGCGCACGCCCGTTTGGTAGAGCAGAGTGTCCCAGGTCGGGCTCTCGACGACTTGGCCTTTGGAGACGAAGAGGTACCGCTCGCAGTTGTCGCGCATGATATCGACGTGAAACGGCTCGTTGGGGTGCACGCAGAGGAAGACGACGCGCCCGCTTGCCCTGAGGTGTTTGAAAAAATCGAGCATGAAGCCGATGTACCCGTCTTGGGTGCTGAACTGCGGCTCGTCGAAGACGTGGACCATGGGGTAGCTCGAGGGAGCGGGCCTTAGCATGAAGCTCGGTACGGTCTTCTTCACGCTGCGCACTTGGTACGACTGGTGGTAGTGGATCACCATCCGGTCGCGCTCTCGGTATTTGACCTGGTGAATGTCTTGCCCCGAGCAGACGACCTTGCCGCTCGTGGGGATGTTGCTGCCCGAGAGGAGCTCGAAGAGCGTCGTCTTGCCCGAGCCGTTCGGCCCCATGACGCCCACGATCTGCGCCTCGGGGACCGAAAAGTTCGCGTTCAACGTGAACGTTTGCTTTCGGCTCACGAAGCCGCGCGTGTAAATCTTCTTCAGGTTCTGCACTTCGAGGATAGGCGTCATGTTGGGGGGCCCCGTCAGGTGCCGAGGAGATGGGTGCGCATCGCTTCGTCGGCGAGCAGGGCTGCGGCGGACCCTTCGTAGACCACGCGGCCAAGGCGGATCACGTAGACGCGATCGCAGACGGCGAGCACGCTGCGGATGTTTTGTTCGACCACCAAGACGCCGATGTTCTCGTTCTTGAGGCGCGTGATGGTCTTCATCACGTCTTGCACGACCTTCGGCGCGAGCCCTTGCGATGGCTCGTCGAAGAGCACGAGCCCCGGCCCGCCCAAGAGCGCGCGCCCGATGGCGACCATCTGCATCTCGCCGCCGGAGAGGTTCTCGCTCTCGCGTTCGAGCAGGTATTCGAGCGCGGGGAAGAGCTCGTAGACTTCCTTCTCGCTCCAGCTCCGAAACGCGGTGCGCTTCTTTCCGAGCGCGAGGTTCGTCTTCACCTTGAGGGCGGGGAAGATGCGCCTGTCGTCGGGCACCCAACCGATGCCGCCGCAGGCGATGTCGCTCGTGGCGCTCTTCGTGATTTCCTTGCCGCCCCAACGAATGGTGCCGCGGCGCGCGGGCGTGAGCCCCAAGATGGATCGAAGGACGGTGGTCTTGCCGGCGCCGTTGGGCCCGAGGAGCGCGACGGCTTCGCCGCGGCGTACCGCGAGCGACGCGCCGAAGAGCGCTTGCGTCTCGCCATAGAAAGTCTCGATGCGCTCGATCTCAAGCATGGGTCTTGGCTCCCAGGTTGGACTTCTGCACCCAAGGATTCGACCTGAGCTCGTCCGGCGTTCCGTGCGCGATGACCTGCCCCCAATGAATGACGGAGACCCGGTCGGCGAGGGAAAATAGGAAGTCCATGTCGTGCTCGATCATGACGATGGTGAACTTGCGCTTCAGCTTCGTGATGAGCTCGAGCAGGCGGTTTCTGCCCTCGGCGCCCATCCCTTGCGTGGGCTCGTCGAGGAACAAGACGCGCGGCTCGGCGGCCAGCGCGACGGCGATCTCGAGCGAGCGGCGCTCGCCGTAAGGCAAGCTCGAGCTCTGGACGTCGGCGCTGGGGCCGAGCCCCACTTGCTCGATGACCGAGAGCGCTTTGGAGATGGTGGCGCGATCGCTCGCCACGTCGCGGACGATGTTGAACCCCGCCGAGCGGACCTCTGGGAGAGCGAAGAGGACGTTCTCGAGCGCGGTGAATTCGTCGAAGAGGCTGATGATCTGAAACGATCGCGCGATGCCCTTCTTGGCGATCTGGAGGGGCGACATCCCCGTGATGTCCTCGCCCTCCAAGATCACCTCGCCGCGATCGGGTGGGAAGTGGCCGGTGAGCACGTTGAAGCAAGTGGACTTACCGGCGCCGTTGGGCCCCATGATCCCCGAGAGCTCGCCCTTTTCGAACTTGAGCGAGATGTCCTCGAGGACGACGCGATCGCCGAACCGCTTGCTCAGGTTCTTCGCTTCAAAGAGAGCCATTGGGCGCCTCCTCTTGGAGCTTGGGCGGGGCCGCCGAAAGTCGGCGAGCCAGCTTGCCCTTGTAGTGGAGATAGGCCCCCGCGATGCCTTCGGGTTGGAAGAGAACGACGCCCATGAAGAGCAGCCCGTACCAGAGGAGCCACGTCTCCGTGAGCGCGCCGAGGAGGTCGCGCGCGACGATGAAGACGAGCGCTCCGAGCACGGGCCCCCAGAAGCTCACCGTGCCGCCGCCGATGAGGGTGGCCATGACGATGAAGCCCGAGCCGTGCACGTTCATGACGTCGGGGTAGGCGCTCTCTTGCGAAATGGCGAGGAGCCCGCCCGAGAGCCCGGCGAACACGCCCGAGAGCGTGACGACGGTCCATTTGGTGAGCCACACGTTGTAGCCCACGAAGCGCGCGCGGGTTTCGTTCATGCGGATCGCTTGCAAGGCCTTGCCGAACGGCGAGTGCACGAGACGCCAGAGGAAGACGATGGCGACGGCCAAGACGGCGACCACGAAGTAAAAGAGCGCGACGTTGTCTTTGAGGGGAACGGTGAGGGTCCCCAAATGCAGGTCAGGCCGGTGGATGTTGAGGAGCCCGTCTTCACCGCCGGTGAGCGAGTGCCACTTCATGGAGACGAACCAAAAGACCTGACCGCAGGCGATGGTGAGGAGCGCGAAGTAAATGCCGCGGCGGTGCGCCACGAAACACGCGACCAGCGCCGCGCCGAGCCCTCCTACGAGCCCTGCGCAGAGCAACGCCACGAGCGGGTTGTGCGTGCCGAGATAGCAAAGGCCATAGGCGTACGCGCCGATGCCGAAGAACGCGCCTTGCCCGAACGACGGCAGGCCCGTGTAGCCGAGCAACAGGTTGTAGCCGAGCGCGTAGAGCATCCAGATGACGACCTCGATGCCGAGGTACGGGTAGAGGCCCACCGCCTCGGCCCAGAGGGGGAAGGTCAAGAGAAGACCCAGCGTGATGAGCATCGGCTTCGTGATCCACGCCTGGCCTCTCGCGTTGGCGAGCGTCGCCCGGGTGGTGAGGGGAGTCGTCAGTGCCACGTTAGGCCTCCAGGGCGCTCTTTTTGCCCATCAAGCCGCGGGCACGGAAGCTCAACACGAAGATGAGCAAGAGATACATCGACATCACCGACCACTCGGCCGCGTAGCCGCCGGTGAGCCCCACCGTGATGCCCACGAGCAGGCCGGCGATGACGGCGCCCCAGAAGCTGCCGACGCCGCCCAGCACGATGATCAAGAACGAAGGAATGACGGCGTCGACGCCGACGTGCGGGCGCAGGCCCCAGATAGGGGTGAGGATGATCCCCGCGAGCGAGGCGAGCGCCGCGCCGAGCGCGAAGACGAACACGCGCAGCCGGCCGATGTTGATGCCGAGGGCGCGGACCATCTCGCTGTCGTGCGCGCCGGCCTTCACCCGCGCGCCGTAGGGCGTGCGCTCCAAGAAGAGCCACACGAGCGCCATGAGCACCATGCCCAAGAAGGCCGCGAAGAAGCGGTATTTCGAGTAGATGAGCTCGCCCGTCGCGAATCCACCGTTGACCGCCTCGGGCACCGGCAGGTTTTTTTCGCCGGGACCCCAAACGATGCGGATGCCCTCTTCGAGCACGAGCGCGGCGCCGAACGTGAGGAGCAGGCCGTATTCGGCCTTCTTGCCGTAGGTGCGGCGGATGCACCGCTCGAGCCCGACGCCGACCAAGCCGATGACGACCGGCGCCAGCGTGAGCGCCAAGGCATAGCGGAGCGCGAGCGGCAGCCCGAGGTAGCCGGCGCTCAGGCCGCCGAGCCACCCCGGGTTGACGATCTCCATGGCCACGTAGGCGCCGAGCGCGAAGAGCGAGCCGTGCGCCAGGTTGATGACCTCCATCACGCCGACGATGAGCATGAACCCCAGGGCCAAGAGGCCGAACAAGATGCCGAGCGCGATGCCGTTGACGAGGTGAGGGAGCACGATTTTATGGCTCGTAGACGGGAGTGGCGTCGAAGGGCTCGAGCTTGCACTTGCCCTCCGATTCCTTGTCGACCACCTGGTCGGGGGCGGTATTGCTCAGGATCTTGAAGAGCTCGTCGGGATCGTTCGACTGCAGGTTGGCCTTGGCCAAGTAGATCGTTTGCTGCAGTTGATGGGTGTTCGGGTTCATCGTCGCGTCGTGGTGCTGCATGCGAACGGCCGCCGGGATCTTCGTTTTTTCGAGCTCTTTGATGACGGCGTGGCTGTTCGTCGTCTTGGCGCGATCGACCGCCTCGAAGAGCGCGCGGGTGGCCCAATAGCCATTGTAGAAAACATTGCCCGGCGTCTTGATCGTGGCGTCGGCGTTCGCCTTCTTGTAGCGGGCGATGAAGTCTTTCACGCCGGGCAGATCGAGGCCCTGGTACCAGGTGGTGCCGAAGACGCCGAACATGTCGGTCCTCGGCAGGCCGTAGACGTCGGGCCAGTCTTGCTGGTTGTTGAGCCAGGCGTACTTCTCGCCGAGCTTCATCTGCGAGACCTGCGCGCGCATGGCCTTGAGATCGTCGCCGCCCACCGCAGCCGCGACCACCTCGGGCGACTTTTGTTGGGCCTTCAGCAAGATGGCGCTGAAGTCGCGCGTTCCCTGAGGAACCAAGAGCTCGCCCACGATGGTGCCGCCGTTCTCGGAGACGAGCTTCTTCGTGGCGTTGGCCGTGTCGTGGCCCCAACCGTAGTCGTTGGTGATGAGCAGCCAGCGCTTGCCGAAGGTGCCCATCGCCGACTTGACGGCGGCCTGCGCGAAGTTGTTGCCGTTGCCGTCCCAAACGAACTTGACGCGGTGGCAGTTCTCGCCCGACTCCGACGGAGAGCTCGAGTTGGTGTTGAGGTAGATGACGCCGTACTTTTGGGCCACCTGCGAGATGGCGTTGGCGACGCCCGAGCTCACGCCGCCCACGATGAAGGCGACCTTGTCTTGCTTGATCATGCGCTCGGCCACGCGCGAGCCCGTTGCCGGCGTTGTCTCGGTGTCGAGGTGAACGGACTTGATGGGGCGACCGAGGAGTCCCCCCTTGGCGTTCCATTCTTCGATGGCCATCAGCACGCCGCGTTTGTCGGAGTCGCCGCTGTTGGCATATTGCCCGCTCGAGTCGGCCGTGATGCCGATCAAGATGGGCTTGGCAGCGCCGGCCTTGGGGCCTTCCCCGGTGGCGGCGTCGTCTTTCTTTTTGCACGACGCCCCGAGGACGAGGAGCGCCGAGAGCGCGAGGGCTGTTCGAAGGAGCGTTTTCATTTCTTGAGCTCGACGCCGTTCTGCTTGCAATGCGCGCGGACCATGTCTCCCACGAGGCCTTCGGCGAAGCCCGCGTTCAAGGCGGAGACGAGCGAATTGAGGACGGCCGGCCCCATGGGCGCCGTCAGCGGAACGTCGGCCACCATGCGGTTGTAGTAACGCAGATCCTTGGCGGCGTTGGCGAGGCTGAATTTGAGACCGGAGTAGTCGTTTTGCTCCAAAATTTTGGGGACGATCAACTGGAAGATGCCGCTATTGGCGCCGCCCCCGCCGACGACCTTGGCGAACCTGGCGAGGTCGACGCCGGTCGCCGCGCACGCGCAGAGCGCCTCGGCGATGAGCGCGGCGTGGCCCACGGTGATGAGATTATAGATGAGCTTGGTTCGCGCGCCAGCGCCTACGGCGCCCATGTAGAAGATGTTCTCGCAGAACGCCTCGAGCACCGGCCGGACCTCACCGAACACCTTCTCGTCGGCGCCGACCATGGTGTTGAGCTTGCCTGCTTCGGCTTCGGCGGGGCTGCGCGCGAGCGGCGCGTCGACGTAGCCTGCGCCGACCGCCGCGAGGTCTTTGGCGACGCGCTCGCTCATGGCGGGCTCGCTCGTCGAGCAGTCGAGCAGGACCATTCCCTTTTTGAAGGCACCGAGCACGCCGTCTTTTCCGTAGACCACCTGCTCGACTTGCGGGGCGCCGGTGACGCAGAGGATCACGACTTCGGACTGCTCGGCGATCTCGCGGGGCGTTTTTGCCTCCTTGGCTCCCTGTCCGACGAGATCTTCGATAGGCTTTCTATTCTTGTGAGCCATCACCGTGACCTCGAACCCCTTTTGCATGAGGTTCTTGGCCATTCCGTGCCCCATCAGGCCCACTCCAACGAATCCGATTTTCTTCGCCATGATGACTCCTCGTCGAGAACAAGTGGGCGCCCGCGACCAACGTCACGGCGCCATCAAAGGGACAGCGCAGGCTCGAACGCAGTGCATCTGCAGCAGAGAGAAACCCGCGCTAGACGAGCACGCCCGAACCGGTTGAGGCTTCGAGTTTCGACTCTAGAATATTTGTTCTATTTCGTCAAGCGATAGAAAACCAGTTCCTCTGGCACTACTGCTGCCGGTTTGGGCAGGAGCAGATCACGATCATCCACAACGCTCTGTATTGGTGAAAATCAGGGGAAATTCTCACAGGCGAGCGCGTTCGCGTCTTGGTTTGCTGGAAATTTCGAGCAAAGTTTTGTTCGTTCGCCGTGTGGAATTTATGTTTCAAATTCTGATCGCATGGACTATTCACTCCCGGAGAGGCCGCGCTATCGATGCTGCGGGGTGCTCTCTTCGCGCGATGCCGTACGAGTCCCATGCGCCGGTGGCTGACTCGGGCGCGAGTCGACATCGAATCGTTTGAGGCCAACCAAGAGGAGGTCGGGCAACGTGATCAGAATAGCGAGCAAGCTGCGGGTCGTCACGCTTTGTGCCAGCGCGTTGTCGGGCGCGCTTCTTTGGAGCGGCGCCGCGAGCGCGGAAATTCCTCTGAACGACAAAGAGAAATCGAACGGGTGGGAAGTCACCATCAACGGCCGCGTCAACGCCTATTTGTCGTGGGTGCGGGGCAGCACCATCAACACGGGCAACAGCGGTGCCTTGACGGCCGCCACGCTCGTCGGACCTCAGATCGCCATCCGCGGCAACCCCGTTCCCCGCGGCGCCGAGGAGGACCCCGTGAACGACACCGATCTCAACGCGCCGCGCATTCGGGGCGGCTTCGCGAGCACGATCCTCGCCTTCAACATCTACAAGCAAGTCATCCCCGACGTGAAGCTCACCGTGAAGCTCGCGTTTTGGGCCGGTATCCAGAACGCCGTGAACAACGGCTACCGTCTCTACAACGACGCGGCTTCGGTCGATTGGCGCGAGCAGTACATGCAGCTCGAGGGATCGTGGGGCATGCTCTGGGGCGGCCGTCGCGTGGGCCTCTACAACCGGGGCGGCATGAAGATGAACTGGTTTCTCATGCACCAACACGGGGTGGGGCACCCTTGCGACGTCGACTCGTCGAGCGCCGCCGCCTGCGGGCACACCGGCGTTGGCTCGATGTTTCCCAGCCGTCACGCACAAATTGGTTACGCAACGCCCGACTTCCACGGGCTGCAGCTCAACGTCGCGGTGCTCGACCCGGCCGCAATCGAACCGTCGCTTGGGCAGGGCCCTACGGGTTGGACCCGCACGCCGATGCCGCGATTCGAGACCGAGGTCACGTACAAGAAGACGTTCGGCGGTACCGACGAGTTGAACATCTGGGCCAACGGCCTCACCCAAGCCATCGCGCGCACCGGCCACGTGCCCCCCCAACCAATGATCAACAATCCGGGCATTCCCGCCGATGCCCAGCGCACCGTCTTCGGTTACGGCGGCGGCATTTGGGGTCGCTTTTCGGGCTTCGGTATCGGAGTCACCGGGTGGGCCGGCTCGGGCTTGGGTACCGCGTGGGCGCTCGGAAACACCGCGATCGACAGCATCGGCAAGCTTCGCCAGCACTTCGGCTACCTCGGGATCGCCAACTACCGTGCGGGCAACTTCGAAGTCGCCGCTTCTTACGGTTCGACCAACGTCAGAGAAACCGACTGGGACAAGAACGGCGACCCCATGGTGAAGCTCAGCGTCATCAAGGAAGTCCGGGGTATCGGCGGTAAGATCGCCTACCACATGACCCCCGTCGTCTTCTCGATCGACGCGATGAACCTGCACTACGCGTGGCATCGCGGCGAAACACAGGACGCCAACGTGATCAGCGGCGGTATGCTCGCCGAGTGGTAGCTCTTCGCCGGTAGCCTCGAGTCGTGGCAGGTGCGTGCCATCCCCGATGGGCGCTCGTGCCTCAGCGGGTATTCGTGACGGCGGCGGTTGGGCCTTGGTATGCTTACTGGGCAGTCCACGACTGCGGCTATGAGCGGACCCGGCATCGAGCATTTGCTTCGTTCAGTCTTCGACGGCGCGCCCATCGCTATGGTCGTCATCGACCAGAGTGGGCTCGTATCGATGTGGAACCCCGCGGCGGAGCGCCTGTTCGGATGGTCGGCCAGCGAGGTCGAGGGCAAGCCCCCTCCTTACGTGCTGCCCGACGATCTTGAGGCGTTCCGTCTTCTTCACCGAGAGGCGTTCAGTGGTCAACCGGTGCCCGAGATGCTCGCGCGCCGCGCGCGACGCGACGGGTCGACGATGGATCTGAGCGTCTCGCGGGCAGCCCTCCGGGACGCGACCGGCGCCGTCGTCGGCATCCTCGGCATGTTCGTCGACGTTACTGCCCGCGTGCGCAGCGAGGCGGAGCAGCGGCGCTCGGAAGCCAACCTCCGCGAGCTCATCGAGCACGCTCCGCACGCCATCGTCGTGCACCGTCTGGGCTACATCGTTTACGTCAACTCGCGGATGGTCTCGCTCCTCGGTTACGCCAAGCCCGGGGACCTCGTGGGGCGTTCGATCATGAATTTTTTTCTGCCCGGGCTCGGCGAATGGGCGTCGTCGGGGTCGGCGCCCGACCGCTCGGTCGACGGGCGGCCCGTCGACCGCGAGGTTCTCCTGGGTCAGGGCGGCGTGCGCATCGACGTCGAGCTCGAGTCCTCGGCGATCGTCTTCGACGGCGAGCGCGCGACGGTGCTGCACTTGCGCGATCTGACCGAGCGCGAGCGCCTCGAGAGGCAGCTTCGCATGTCGGATCGGCTGGCCACTGTCGGGCGGCTGGCCGCCGGCGTCGGGCACGAGATCAACAACCCCCTCGCCTATGTGATGGGCAACCTCGAGGCCATGGCGCGCAAGATCGACGCGCTGGGGCCCAGCGAGGAGTTCGAAGAGATTCGTCTTCTCCTCTCCGACGCCCAAGAGGGGTCCGAGCGCATTCGCCGAATCGTTCGCGACTTGAAGGTGTTCTCGCAACGGCCCACTGAAGAGCGAGCCGCCATCGACGTGCGCAGTGTCCTCGATTCTTGCGCCAACATGGCGAAAAACGAGATCCGTCACCGCGCGCGCCTGCGCAAGCGCTATGGTGAGACGCCCCTCGCGTATGTCGACTCCTCGCGCCTCGCGCAAGTGTTCTTGAACCTCTTGATCAACGCCGCGCAGGCGATTCCCGAAGGGTCGGCTGACCAGAACGAGGTGACCATCGAGACGTCGTTCGAGGGCCAAGAGGTCGTTGTCTGCGTGCGCGACACGGGCGTGGGCATTGCGCCGGAGCTCCGCAGTCGCATCTTCGAGCCCTTCTTCACGACGAAGGAGGGCGGTGGGGTCGGCCTCGGGCTCTCGATCTCGCACTCGCTCCTTCGCTCGATGGGTGGCTCGATCTCCGTCGAGAGCGAGGTGGGGCGAGGTACGACGTTCCGCGTATCCCTTCCGATTGCCACCGAGGCGAACTCGGCGAACGTCGACAACCTGAAGCGTCCGCCCCCCGTCTTTCCTCGCCGGCGCATATTGGTCATCGACGACGAGCCCCTCGTCGGGCAAACACTGGCCAACCTCCTCGCCGATCACGAGGTGACGGCGGTCGCCAGCGGTCGCGAAGCGCTCGCGCACATCGAGGCGGGCAAGCACTTCGAGGTGGTGCTCTGCGACCTCATGATGCCGGAGCGGAGCGGCGCCGATTTCTACGAGAGGGTGCGGGCGCGCTGGCCGGCACTCGGCCAGCGCATCGTCTTCATGACCGGTGGCGCCTTTACCCCGCACGCCCAAGAGTTCCTCGCGTCGGTCCCCAATGCCTGCGTCGAGAAACCGTTCGACATCGAGCGACTCTCGGGGATCATTGATCGCGCCGAGCGCGATCCCGAGTAGCAGGGGCGAGGCAAACGAGCCCACGCGTCAAGTCCTTGACGTCGAGGCAGCGGCGTTCCATCAGAATTTGGGTAAAAGTGACCGTTGGGTCGAGCCATGCCCGCTGCAGCAATTCACGATTTTCGCGGCAATGGTGCTAGCGTGGGTCGTTCGGAGGGGTGCTTGGTCAAGGGCGACAGCGCATCGGAGATGAACGTCCTCTGCCGCGCGGGGGCTCGCATGTGCGCGCTACCGGTGGCCGACGTCATCGAGACGCTGAGGCCGCTGCCCATCACGAGCATCGCCAGCATGCCTCGTTTCGTCTTGGGGCTTTCCATCGTTCGTGGGGGGCCCGTTCCCGTCGTGGACGCGCAGTGTCTTCTCGGGGGGGCGGCTTCCTTCGCTCAATCGGGCGAGAGCGACGCCTCCGCGAGGCTCGTCATGGTCAGGGTGAAAGGCTCGCGAAGAGTCGCGCTTCGCGTCGACGAAGTCGTCGGGGTGCGGCCGATCGCGAGGGCGGCGCTCGTCGCGCTCCCCGGGCTCCTCTGCGACGCTGGGGACAAGACCGTTTCGGCCGTCGGCGCGCTCGACGCCGATCTCCTGCTCGTCCTCGACGCCGCGCGGCTCGTGACCGAGGCGGTGTGGACGCGCATCCAGGCGGAGCGAGCCGAAGGATGATGAGTCCCTCCGTGAACGACGACGTGTTGCGCTTTCGTTCGGCGATAAAGCAGCGCTTCGGGCTGCGGTTCGACGACGCGCGCCTCGAGTTCTTGGCGTCGCTTCTCGCGAGGCGCGCGGCGGCATGCGGAAGACCGCCTTCGCTCTACGTCGACGGAATCGAGCAGGCGGCGTCGATCGAAGGGGAACTCGACGCCCTGGCGCAAGAGCTCACGGTCCCGGAGACCTATTTCTTTCGGCACGCCGAACAGCTTCAGGTGTTTTCCAGGGTCGCGCTGCCCGACAGGCTGAACGCGCGGGTGCACGCGAAGCAGTTGCAGATCCTCTCGGCAGGGTGCGCTTCCGGAGAGGAGGCATATTCGTTGGCGATGCTGACGCGCGAGCAGGTGACCGATCCTCGGTGGAAGGTGACCATTCGCGGTGTGGACATGAACCGCGCGGTGCTGAAGCGCGCCTGGCTCGCGCGGTATTCGAGCTGGTCGCTCCGGGAGACTCCGCCGGAGATGCAGCGCCGCTACTTCCGCAGCGAGGGCCGCGATTTCGTGGTCAACGCGGCCATCCGTGAATTGGTCACCTTCGAAGAGACGAATCTCGCCTTCGACGATCCTGCTTTGTTCGCCGGGGAGACCTTCGACATCATCTTCTGTCGCAACGTGCTCATGTACTTCGCGTCCGACGTCGCGGCCCGCGTGCTGGAACGGATGGCGACCTCGCTGGTCCAGGGCGGATACCTGTTTCTCGGTCACGCCGAGACGCTGCGCGGGCTCTCGCCGGGGGGCAGTGTGGAATCCTCGAGCGATGAGCTGCTGCTCCGCAACTCGCACGGCACCTTCTACTATCAGCGCGGTCCTCGCGACGCGGCTGCCCGCCATCGCGTCGCGCCATCGTCACTCCCGGCCCCGATCTCGCGCGGCAGAGAGAGCGGGTCAATCACCTGGTTCGACGACGTGCGGCGCTCGTTCGATCGCATCGAGTCGCTCACGAAGGAGCCGCCGCGCGTTGCTCGGCAGTCCGATCCGAATGAAGTCATGCGCCCCGCCGACAAACGCGAGTCGTTCCGCACCGCGCTCGCACACTTGGAGGGCGGACGCTTCCACGAGGCCAGGGCGTACGCGCAGGAGCTCGTGGGTCTCGATCCCGACAACGCCTGCGCGCACTACCTTCTCGCGCTTGCCGCCGAGGGGTTGGGTGAATCCACAGTCTCCGAGGCGTGCGACGAAGCGGCCGCGCGTCTCGATCCTGCCTTCGCCCTGCCGCACCTTCACCTCGGCCTCATGGCGCATCGTGCGGGCAACCTCGATAAGGCCAAGCTCGAGCTCGCGAGAGCCATTTGGCTCATGGAAGGCGAAGACGAGAAGCGATTGGAGTTGTTCGGTGGAGGATTCAGCCGCGACAACCTCGTGGCGCTGTGCCGCGCGACCATCGACTCGATGCGAGGCGTCCGTTGAAAGCGAGCGACTCGGCGGGCGAACGCCGGACCGGTGAGGCGCTGCGCGCGGCCTTCGACCAGTCGTTCGCGATAGCCACCGCCGAGAGCGCCGCCCTTGACGACTTTCTGACGATGCGCCTCTCCGGCGATCCTTACGCCATCCGACTCGCCGAGGTGGGCGGACTCTATCGCGACAAGAAGATCGCCAACGGATCCGCCGTCATGGCGGGGTACCTCGGCATCGCAGGCTTCCGCGGGCAGCTCGTCCCCGTCTACGACCTGGCGATGCTCCTCGGATACGCGGCTGCCGGGCGGCCGCGGTGGCTCGTCCTCACGAGCGGCAGCGTTGCTCTCGGGCTCGCCTTCGAGCAGCTCGACGCCTACGTGCGTCTGCCGCCCAGCGCCGTGTCGACGGCCGACGAAGCGAGTGACCGCAGCTTCTTGCGTGGGGCGATCCGCGCCGCCGGCACGGTGCGCCCCATCATCCAAGGTTCGGCCATTCTCGAGGTTATCGCCAAGCGAAGTGAGACGTTCGGATCGTAGAAAGGGCTCTAAAGCGCATGTTCGCCGGCTGGACATTCGGAAAAAGGCTTGGCGTTGGCTTCGCCACGGCGGCGCTCACGTTGCTCTTGGTCGCGGGGTTCGGCTACCGAGGGGCATATCAGCTCATCGAGAACGACCGTTGGGTGAGCCACACCTACCAGGTGCGCAAAGATCTCGCTGACCTGCTGTCGCAACTCAAAGACGCGGAGACGGGGCAACGCGGGTTCGTGATTACCGGCAACGAGGCCTTCCTCGAGCCCTACACCTCGGGGATGGCCGAGGTGGAGAAGACGCTCGAAGACCTCAAGCGCCTCACGTCGGACAATCCCCAGCAGCAAGAGCGGCTCGCTCTACTCACGCCCGTCCTCGAAATTCGCCGCGGCGAGCTGGCGCGCACCATCGCCCAGCGTAGGACCGAAGGTTTCGAGCCGGTCGCCAAGTTCATCGCCTTAGGCGAAGGCAAGAAGCACATGGATAAGATTCGCGGCGATGTCGCCGAGTTGGACCGCGTCGAGGCCGAGCTGCTCGCTCGGCGCCGCGCGGAGGCAGAGGAGAGCGCCAACACGGCGAAGGCCGTGATCCTCTGGGGAAGCTCGATCGGCGTCCTCTTCGTGGGGTTCGTGGGCCTCGTTATCTCGGGCTCGCTCTCGAAGCAGGTCGGGGCCGCAGTGCGGCACGTTCAGAGCTCTTCGGCCGAACTCCAGGCCGCCGCCAACCAGCAGGCCAGCGGCGCCAAGGAGACGGCGACGGCGATGAGCGAGATCACCACGACCATTTCCGAGCTCATGGCGACGTCTCGGCAAATCGCCGACAGTGCCGAGCGGGTTGCCCGCATCTGCGAGCAGGCCGCCGGCGCGGCGCGCGAAGGCGACGGTACGGTTTTGCGCGGCAACGACGTAGCGGGTGGCCTCAGGCGCCAGGTCGATCTCATCGTGAGCCACATGCTCGAGCTAGGTAAGAAATCGCAGCAGATCGGATCCGTGCTCGAGATCGTCTCGGAGCTAGCCGAGCAGACCAACATCCTCGCGATCAACGCTACCATCGAAGCCGCGGGCGCGGGCGACGCCGGCCGGAGGTTTGCCGTCGTCGCCGACGAAATCCGAAAGTTGGCCGATCGCGTGGGGGGATCGACCAAGGAGATCCGCGGCCTCATCGAAGACGTGCGGAGCGCCGTCAACACCACCGTCATGACGACGGAAACGGGGTCCAAGGCGGCAGACGCCGTGACCAAGCACTTTTCGGAGGTCGCCGCGGCCTTCACGCAAATCTCGAGGCAGGTGGCCACGACCACCGAAGCCGCGCGCGAGATTGGGCTCTCGACGAAGCAGCAAGCCACGGCGGTCGAACAGGTCAACGTCGCGGTGACGAGCGTCGCCCAGGCAGCGCGCGAGACCGCTGCCAGCACCGGGCAGACGCTGCAAACGGCGCAGCAGCTCTTCTCGCTCTCGCGCGATCTCATCGGAATCGTCGAGCCCCAGCGCATCGAGGCGCGTCCGGCGTAATGGCGACCGATCCGTACAAATATTTCCGCGTGGAAGCACGCGAGATTTCCGGGGCGCTTACGCACGGCTTGCTCCTCCTCGAAAAGGCGCCGAGCCCGGAACGCATCGCCGAGCTCCTGCGGCTCGCCCACACGCTGAAGGGAGCCGCTCGCGTCGTGAAAGAGAGAGAGGTCGCCGACCTCGCCCACGCCATCGAGGATGCTCTCGGCCCGCTCCGCGACGCCGGAGCGCCGCCGGCCATCGGCGTCGTCGACGCGGTCCTCCGGCTCGTCGACGGCGTGACGACGCGTCTATCGGCGCTTGCCTTGCCCGAGCCAGCCGAGCCCCCGGCGAATCTCGAGGCGGCTCCCGTCGCGACGGCCGAGCTTCCGACGCTGCGCGCCGAGTTGGGCGAGGTCGACGCGCTCCTCGAGGGCCTGGGGGAAGTAGGTGCTACGCTGGCCACCGTCCGACGCAGCTCGGCGGTCTTGCCGCGGATTCATCGCTTGGCTCGGGCGCTCTCCGACCAATTGGCCGCGCTCCCCTCGCAAGGGACCGGGGCGCAAGCGCTCCGCGCGCGCTTGCTCGCCGAGGAGCTGCGGGTCTCGCTGGCCACGGCCGAGCGCGATCTGGGCACCGGCCTCGAGCAGACCGAGCGCGAGCTCTATCAAGTGCAGGGCGCGGCCGAGCGCCTGCGCTTCGTTCCGGGCAGCGCCATGATGCACGTCTTGGAGCGCGCCGTGCGTGACGCCGCGGCGAGCCTCGGCAAGGACGTCGGCTTCGAAGCGCGCGGCGGCGATGTTCGGCTGAGCGCCGACCTGCTCGGCGAAGTCCAAAACGCGCTCATACACGCTGTCCGCAACGCGGTGGCGCACGGGATAGAGTCCCCGAGCGAGCGCGCCGACCTAGGAAAGCCGTCGAGAGGCACGGTCGCCGTGCAAGTTGCGCTGCACGGAAGGCGTGTCGTCTTCACGTGCTCGGATGACGGCCGAGGCGTCGATCTCGAGGCCGTTCGTGCCTCGGCGGCGAAGAAGGGCCTGCTCGGGCCCGAACCCAGAGACGTCTCGCCCGAGCGCCTCATCGATCTTCTCTTCGAGGGTGGCATCACCACCTCGCGCGGCATCGACCAGGTGGCCGGCCGCGCCATCGGGCTCGACGTCGTGCGCGAAGCCGCCAAACGCTTGAACGGTACCGCGGCGCTGCGAAGCGAGCGGGGCAAGGGGGTGTCGGTGACGATGGACCTGCCGGTCTCGCTCTCGTCTCTCGACGCGCTGCTGGTCGAGACGTCCGGTCAGACGGCGGCGATTCCACTCGATGCCGTGCGCCGCACGACGCGGTTCGCGAAGGCCGACGTGACGCATACCTCGGAGGGTGAGCGGCTCCTGGTTTCCGGCGTCTTGCTCCCATTCGTGCGCGCTGCTCGCGTGCTCCGCCACGAGACCGCCGACGATGCCCCAGAAGCCGGATCCGCGGTCATCGTGCAAGCGGGGAGCGCCCAGGTCGCCGTTGGCGTCGATCGCGTGGTGGCGACCGAGAGCATCGTGCTTCGCCCGCTGCCGAAACTCGCGCCCGCCGATCCGATCGTGGGCGGCGCCGCGCTCGATCTCGAAGGAAATCCGAGGCTCGTCTTCGACCCCTTGGGGCTCGTGGCCGAAGCGGGACGCTCGGGCGTCGTCGTCGCCAAGACCGCTCCCAAACGCTGTGCCCCATTTCTCGTCGTCGACGACTCGCTCACCACGCGTATGCTGGAGCGGAGCATCCTCGAAGCCGCCGGCTACGAGGTCGATTTGGCGACGTCGGCCGAAGAGGGGATCGAAATGGCAAAGCGGCGCACGTACGGACTCTTCTTGGTGGATGTCGAAATGCCCGGCATGGACGGCTTTGCGTTCGTGCGCGAGACGCGCGCCGACCCTGATCTTCGCTCGGTGCCCGCCATTCTCGTGACGTCGCGCGATGCCCCCGAGGATCGAGCATTGGGGCAGGCGGTGGGCGCCTCGGCCTACATCGTGAAAAGCGAATTCGAGCAGAACGAGTTTCTGAGCCGAATTCGAAAGCTCGTGGGTTCTCCGTGGCCAAGCTGAGGGTCCTCGTCGTCGAAGATTCGCTGACGGTGCGCCGCCGCATTTGCGAAGTCCTCGCCGCCGATCCCGAGATCGAAGTCGTCGGCGAGGCCGAAGACGGCAAGCGCGCCGTGTTCATGTGCGACACGCTGCGCCCCGACGTCATCACGCTCGACATGATCTTGCCGATCATGAGCGGGCTTTCGG
>DATEMX010000762.1:0-12946 GCA_035275365.1 Polyangiaceae bacterium
GACCCACCCATGGCGAAGATTATCGGGATCGACCTCGGCACGACCAACTCGTGCGTAGCTGTGGTCGAGGTTCCTCATCCGGGCGCTACGCCGGACATCAAGGTCATCCCCAACGCCGAGGGCGCGCGCACCACACCCTCGGTGGTCGGGTTTTCGGCGGGAGGGGAGCGGCTCGTGGGTCAGGTCGCCAAGCGGCAGTCGCTCACCAACCCGCAGAACACGGTGTTCGCCGTCAAGCGGCTCATGGGCCGCAAGCTTGCTTCGACCGACGTAAAAAAGCAGGTCGAGCTCGCGCCTTACCGCATCGTCTCTTCGACCAACGGCGACGCCTGGGTCAACGTGCAGGGCCGCGATATCTCCCCGCCCGAGATCTCGGCCATCGTCCTTTCCACAATGAAGGAGATCGCCGAGTCGTTCTTGGGCGAGCCGGTGCTCGAAGCCGTGGTCACGGTGCCCGCCTATTTCGACGACGCGCAGAGGCAGGCCACCAAAGACGCCGGCCGCATCGCTGGCCTCACCGTTCGCCGCATTCTCAACGAGCCGACGGCGGCGGCGCTTGCCTACGGCCTCGAAAACAAAGAGAAGGAACGCATCGCCGTCTACGACCTCGGCGGCGGTACCTTCGACATTTCGGTCTTGGAGCTCGCCGAGGGCGTCTTCAACGTCAAGGCGACCGGTGGCGACACCCACCTCGGCGGCGAAGACTTCGACCTTCGCATCATCGATCTCTTGGCCAAGGAATTTCAGGCCGAGCACGGCGTCGATCTGCGCAAAGATCGTATGGCGCTCCAGCGCCTTCGCGAGGCCGCCGAGAAGGCCAAGCACGAGCTTTCGAGCTCGATCGAGACCCAGATCAATCTGCCGTTCTTGGCGGCCAGCTCGTCGGGCGGTCCGCTCCACGTCGAACGCACGTTCAAGCGCAGCGAGCTCGAGCTCCTTACGGCCGATCTCGTCTCGCGCACGATCGACGCGTGCAAAAAAACGCTCGAAGATGCGCACATTGCCGCCAAAGACGTCGGCCAGGTGATCCTCGTCGGCGGCATGACCCGAATGCCCGCCGTGCAAACGGCCGTGCGTGAGTTCTTTTTGCGAGAGCCTCACAAGGGCGTCAATCCCGACGAAGTCGTGGCCATCGGGGCCGCCATTCAGGGAGCTGCCTTGCTCGGCCAGGTCGACGAAGTCCTGCTCCTCGACGTGACGCCACTGTCGATCGGAGTCGAGACCGGCGGCGGCGTCTTTACCAAGCTGATTCCCCGCAACACGACCATCCCTACCGAGCGGAGCGAGGTCTTCACGACGAGCATCGACAACCAGTCGTTCGTCCCCATTCACGTGCTCCAAGGCGAGCGCGAGATGAGCCTCGACAACCGGAGCCTCGCCAATTTCGAGCTCACCGGTCTTCCGCCCGCCCCTCGGGGCGTCCCCAAGATTCAGGTCACGTTCCGCGTCGACGGCAACGGCATCCTCAGCGTCGAAGCGAAAGACCTCGGCACGGGCCGCGCTCAGAACGTGAAGATCACGCCGACGAGCGGCCTTTCACCGGACGACATCGATCGTCTGGTCGCCGAAGCCGACAAATTCCAGTCAACCGATGCCCTGAGGCGTGAACTGGCCGAGCTAAAAAATCAAGCAGAAACACTGGTTTATACGACCGAACAGGCGCTCGACGGGTACGCCGACTTGCTCGAGGCGTCGGTGCTCGACGACGTGCGCTCGCAGGTCATCGGCCTGCGCAGGCTCCTCGACGGCGGCGGCGACGTTGCCGCGATGCGCGACGCCTATCAAAGCCTCGAGGGAGCCGCCTTCAAGATCGCCGAAAGCCTCTACGGCGGCGGCACCGGGGGCGGCGAGCCGCCCACATCGTGAAGCGCGAATCCGCACGATCGGCCGATCTGAACGAACCCAGAAAGGCTCGACCTCCGTATAGTAGGGGGCATGGAGCACCACGACCCGCTCGGCATCGTCGGCACGACGGTCGCCGACAAGTACGAGATCGAAGCGATCGTCGGCGAGGGCGGTTTCGGCATCGTCTATCGCGCGATGCACAAGATCTGGAAGCAACCGGTCGCCATCAAGTGCTTCAAGGCCCTCATGGAGGTGGCGCCGGCGGTCCGCGAAAACCTGCTCAAGGATTTCATCCAAGAGGGCGCGCTGCTCACGCAGCTCTCGGGGCGCACGGCGAGCATCGTGCAAGCGCGCGACGTGGGCACGTTCACGACGCCGAGTGGCCAATGGGTGCCGTACATGGTCCTCGAATGGCTCGACGGGAAAACGCTGGAGGCCATGCTCGACGCCGATCGCGGGCGGCTCGGGCGCGTGGGCGGGGCCGCGTGGGAGGTCGAGAAGGTCATCGCGCTGCTCGAGCCGGTCGCCCAGGCGCTCGACGTCGTGCATCGCCGCGCCATCGCCCACCGCGACATCAAACCCGCCAACATCTTCGTCATCGGCGAGGGGACCGACGAGATGCACGTCAAGGTGCTCGATTTCGGCATCGCCAAGGTGGTGGCGTCGGCTGCCGAGCACGGTTCGTTCACCAAGACGGGCGGGCAGGTGACGTCGTTCACACCCGCCTACGGTGCGCCCGAGCAGTTCAGTCGGTCGCAGGGCGCGACGGGCGCGTGGACCGACGTCTACGCCCTCGCGCTCGTGATGACCGAGCTCTTGATCGGCCGGCCGCCGCTCGAGGGAGATGACTTCATTCAGCTCGGCATGGCGACCGCCGATCCTCATCGCCGCCCGACGCCTGGAGGATTTGGCGTCGATCTCGGGCCGCTCGAGGCCGTGTTCCAAAAAGCGCTCGCGGTTAGGCCGCAAGATCGCTACGGCACGGCCGGCGAGTTTTGGCAGGCGGTGCGCGCGTCGCAGAACATGCCCGACATGCGGGCATCGAACAACACGAGCCCGAGGAGCTGGGTCTCTCCGTCGGGCAGCGTGCGTGGCGACACGGCCGGTCAACCGCCGGCGTCGCGCGAAGCATCGACTGCAGCGACCGAGCTGGCTCCTGGAGCCTCGAGCAGGACGAGCCCCGTGGCCGGGCCGAGCACGCGCGATCCAGTCGCCACGTCGACGGCGACGCCGCCGTCGCGCTCGAAAGGCGGAGTCGTCGCGGGCGCGCTCGCCTTCGCCGCGGTCGCTTCGCTCGGTGGCTTCTTCATGATGGGGCAGGGCAAAAAAGGCGATGCCGGCAAGGGTTCGGCGGTCGTCGCCAGCGGTCTCGCATCGAGCGTAGCCGGGCCGGTGATGGCGCCCGCGCCGGCCCCCAAAGGCTGTGCCGGCAAGATGGCCAAACTCGATGGTGGCAAATTCTTCATGGGCAGCGACGACAAAGACGCCGACAAAGACGAGCGCCCCGCTCACCAGGTCACGCTGTCGCCCTACTGCATCGACCTCTACGAGGTGACGACAGCCGAATACAAGGCGTGCTCGGACGTCGGCGAGTGCAAGCGAGCGCCCGCGGAGGTCGAGTGGAAAGACTTACGACCTGCCGAGAAGAAGGCTTTCTCGCCGCTCTGCAACGCCGGACAAAGCGAGCGCTCCAAGCACCCGATCAACTGCGTCGACTGGGACATGGCCGCGTCGTATTGCGCGTGGGTGAAGAAGCGATTGCCGACCGAGGCCGAGTGGGAGTTCGCCGCGCGGGGTCCCGACGGGCGTCGCTATCCGTGGGGCGACGAAGCACCCGACAAGACGCGCATGAACGCGTGCGGCAAAGA
Organism: Polyangiaceae bacterium; assembly: GCA_035275365.1. Lineage (GTDB taxonomy): Bacteria > Myxococcota_A > Polyangia > Polyangiales > Polyangiaceae > DASWDH01. The sequence continues at coordinate 3,714 of DATEMX010000762.1, forward strand.
ATGCGTGAGCTGGGGCGCCAAAAACGGCGTCGAGATGGGCTTTCGCGGCAAGGGCATGTACCCCGACGACGACGGCTTCGTGGGGACCGCGCCGGTTGGCTCGTTCGGCGAAGGCAATTCGCGCTACGGGCTCTTCGACGTCGTCGGCAACGTGTGGGAGTGGACGAGCGATTGGGAGGGCAACTACGCGGGCGATCCGCAGGTCGATCCCACGGGGCCCAAGTTGGGGGAGCGCCGCGTCGTGCGCGGCGGCGCCTTCAACGGGGCCGTGTCGTCGTGGCTCAGGCCGAGCCAGCGCTATAGTGATCTCCCCGCCACGCACAGCCACGCCTACGGCTTCCGCTGCGCGTCGTCGCAGTAGCGCGGTTTCGGGCGGCCATCCCCAGGCGGCTCGCGTAGAGCGCAGTGCTGAGACCTCCGAAGCCGAAGGTCGCAGGTTCGAACCCTGCGTGGCGCGCCACCGCAACTGGCTCCCGGGCCCCAGTAAGTGTGACGCTCCCGGTCTCAGCTTCCTCGCATCATGCTGGTAGATCGCATTCAGTTCGGCGAGTGCCGAAAAAAGGTGTCAACGTTCTCGGGCGCCTATCGTGCACGAGATCGAGATCCTCCGTAAGAATCGGAGCGCGTTGCAGCACGGCCCGCGGGCGCCATCCCCCGACGATGACGAAGCGGACGTCGTGACGGACCAGCGTGTCAAGGAGATGGAGGTACGACATAGCGGCCGAGGCTTTCTCGGGCCGGGCTGCCTAACATCCCGTGGTCATTCGGACTCACCACCACGGGATCGGCTTGTCGTCATATGTCCACTTGTAGAACTCCGGTAGCAATAACGCGACGAGTGATGCCCACAGGGTTGCTTTCTCGGCGTCTGTGAGGTCGGGGTGCTGCTCCGGATGCAGAGCCCAGACGTACTTCTTCTGGTCTTGAGTCAGATGATAGGCATCCATCACGGCGTTCGACTGGGTGTAGTCTTTGAAGGCCGCCTGGATGTCTGGCTTGAAGCGGATGCCATAGAGGAAAGCACAGAACGACTTCTTTTCTTCGGCAGGAACCACGATCGCCATTTGTCTACCTCTCCCTTCAGCACGAGCTACCATCTTGCGCCAGCGGGTGCCGCTCAGCCTCGCCAGCGCCGTGCTGGAAACGACTCATATGGCGTTCCGGTTGAGACGTCCATTGCAGCGCATAACGCAGGGTCTGGACCGAAACGCTAGGGGCCAACGGCGGAGCGAAATGGGCTGCAATGGCCGTTTCAGGACTGTTTCCGTAAACCAGTGCTGCTCCCCCACCTTGGTCAACGCTGCCGTGCCAAGCTCGGCATGTCGTCCCATGGATCACTCGCATGAGAATCTTCGACGCTTGCTTGGAGGAAGTCCGGCCGTTTCTCCGGGCGCCGCTTGTCCTGCCGGAGAAAATAGAGCAGCTGAAAAGCCGAGCAGCTGGCCTGCCCGACGCGGTCAGAGCCTTCTACCTGGAGTGTCGTCTGTCGCCTCCGACCCCCGAGGTCGACCTACTCGCGTTGGCAGTACGCGCGCCCGCAGCTGACCGCAGCCCTCCCCAACCAACAGGCGATCCCGAGGAGTGTCCTCCCGAACAACGCTTCGTGACGGATTGGCTTCGGTCTTCGGTTGCCCGAGACTGTCCCCTGGTCTGGCTCGAGCTCGATGACATTGCGGCTGGAGTGGCGCCACCCTTTGCAAACCTGCACGTTTGCGTGGACGTTGAATACTGCCGCCAACGCCGCACCACGATTGACGAATCACCGGCTGCGGGAGCGACGCGCCGCGAACGCGTGTGGGGGTTGCTCGAGGAGATGAGCAGGGCGGCGCTGCTCTCGGCCGCTCAACTAGCTCTTCTCACCGCGCAATTGTCGCAGCTACCCTCGGCTGCTCGGCTCATTCACGTTTCTACTATGACTGGCCGAAGTCCCACTGAAACAAAAGTTTACGTGGCAATCCCTCATTCAGCGCTCGCCGATTGCATCGGTCAGCTCGCAGGTCGCGAATGGGCCGAGCGGACTGACTTGCTTGAGCCTTGGGCTGACGCGCAGCTTGGAGGCTCGACCTTGTACTGCGATTTCACGTTCCGGACAACGGGATGTCACAGCATTGGACTAGTGTTCTCCAAAGTGCAGCTACGCGAAACTTCTGGAGATCCGAAAAGAAAAGTCCTGCGTGAACGCCTTATTCAGGAGGGGTTGTGCACGTTGGCGCAAGATGCGGCGCTTGCCGCGTGGACCGCCGATCCTTCGAACCCAATGTTCAGAGCCGACGCCAGTCGCCGGCTCGAGCGATGGCTCGATCTGAAGGTGACAATGACTGGCTCTCGCCTGATCAGCAAAGCCTACTTGGGCTTTTCGCCGAAAAAATCCCTCTACTAGAGGTAGGCATTGCGGTATTCTGCCAATACTGATTTGGCGAAACCAGCAGCGGCGGTAAGCTCCTAGGAAAGTTAGGGGGGCGGTCTTTCATGACCGAGGACGACTCGACTGCGGTAAGCTTGGAGCTAGGCGATGGCGTCGGCGTAGCGGAAGGTCATGCTCGACCGATATCGCCGCCCGGCGTCGTTGATGCCGCGCCGCTGTCGGATCGGCGAATCAGCGGCATTCGAGGGACACACCAGCGGCACGTCGGGCCCTATCTTCTGGGACCGCTCATCGGACGTGGCGGAATGGGAGAAGTCTTCGCTGGCTTCGACCCTCGACTAGAACGTCCTGTCGCCATAAAGCGGCTCCTGCCGCACATGAATGGGCAGTCGGTGGTTCAGGAACAGTTTAGGAACGAGGCCCGACACGCCGCGCGTCTATCGCATCCCGGCATCGTGCGGCTCTACGATTTCGTACGGGTCGACGACATCGAGCACATCGTTTCTGAGCTCGTCGATGGGATTTCGCTCAGCCAGCACCTGCTGGCAATCTCCGCTAGGTTGCTGCTCGATCGTACCTTGGAAATCGCACTCGCGGTTGCAGAAGCACTAGCGTATGCGCATGAGAATGGCGTCGTGCACCGGGACGTCAAGGCCGCCAACATCTTGATAGCTCGCAATGGTGAGATCAAGCTCGCTGATTTTGGGATTGCAACAACGGTTCGCGGCCTCGGTCCTCGGGGACAATCCGCGTCCGAGGGTCTCGTCGGGACGTACTACGCCATGTCGCCAGAGCAGAGTCGAAGCGAATACACGGATGCACGTTCGGATCTTTTTTCATTCGGCGCCCTCATTTACGAGCTCGTGAGCGGTGCTCCGCCGTTCTTCGCCAACGACCCGGCAACCTCGCTCAAATTGGTGCGCGACGCACGACCCCTGCCACTCGCCGAAGCGCTGCCTGAGATTCCGGTCGCGCTATCCAAGCTGGTCGATCGCTTGCTCGAAAAGCGGCGAGAAGATCGTCCCGAATCGGCGCGCGAGTTCATTGCAGTCCTGCAACAGATTCGTGCTGGGCTGAAAGCGACTCGAGGAAGTGAACGGGCTCCGGAGCTGCTAGAGCGTCAGCTTACCGTGGGCTGTGTCCGCGTTCAACCAACAGGTGGATCCCGCGGCGCGCCAGAGTTGCTGGATCAGGCACGCCTGCTCGATGCTCTGCACGAGGAAATCACGCGCGCTGGTGGCACACTGCTCGCGAGCCCGGGCGCGCACATCTTGTTTTGCATTGGTTACCCAACAGCTCACGAAAATAACTGTGAAGTGGCGATACGGCTGCTGTCGGGCCTTCGTAGCCGTGCTGATCTGCCAACCACCACGCTCACGGCTGTAGTCGACTGCGGGCTCGTCACGCTCACGCAGCGCGTCCATGGTGTGCTCGCGGCCGGCGAGGCTATCGACCGTGCCCTGCAGTTGGTCGAGGCCGTGGAGCCCGGCGCACTTGCGGCCACGTTGACTGCGCAGACCCTCGCGCGCCGCTTCTTCCGCTTCACGCCGTTTGGCAAAGTGCTCGGCGACGCCAACCTCGTAGCCCCGTTCTATCTTGTAACGGACTCCGTGTCGCAGGATGCGGGCATCGAGCAAGTGTCATCGACGCCACTGCGTGGACGGATGAAACAGCTCGAGCAGTTGCATCGTGCGTTCGACGATGCGCGACAGGGTGCGGTCGTTACTCGCCTCGTCGTTGGCGATGCTGGGGTCGGAAAATCTCGCTTGCTCCATGAGTGGCGGAAGCAAAGCTGGGAAACTGCAGACTTAGTGCTGGGTGCTTATGCGAGCGCGCTGGAACAGTACGCCCCGTTCGCCGCTCTGGCAGGTATGTGGCGCCGCTGGTTCGGCCTCCACTCGACGGGCAACGGGAGCGCCGAGTGCGAGAGGGTTGCAATGGCCCTAGAACAGGCCGGGCTCGATGTCGCGCGGCTGGCGGACCCGCTGAACTACGCGTTGGGGATCACTGAGTCGAACAATCGGTTGCTGCCAATGGCGGCCGAACGCAGGCGGCACCAAGTCATCGATGCCCTGGTCAGTTTGATGCTTGATCTGGCTGAAAAGCGGCTCGTCGTCTTCAGTTTCGAAGACCTGCATTTCGTCGACCGCTCGACGCTCGAAGTGTTGAGGCGCCTCGCCGAGAGCGCGCGGCAAGTCCGGCTACTGCTGATCTTCACCACTCGCCCGGAATTCTTGACGTCTTGGACGCTTGCAGAGCGTATCTCGCGAGTCAACGTCGAACGACTCAGCGCGATGGACGCGGTTCAGCTAGTCGAGAGCTTGACGAGCGACGCACCCCTGCCAGCCAACGTCACGCACAAGCTCGTGCAGCTGGGGGACGGAGTGCCACTGGTTCTCGAGGAGCTGACGCGCGGTGTGCTCTCGGACGAAACCAGAGCGCAGCGTGGCGGCGACGACTTCTACTATCCCACTTCGCTGGCGGACTCGGTTGCGCGACGCGTCGACGAAATCGACTCTGCGCGAGACGTCATTCGAGCCGCTGCAACCTTGGGACGTGGATGTTCGCTGCGAATTCTGAAAGCGGTAGTGGGTGTTGGCGATGAAGAGTTCATGAGTCGGCTGGGAAAGCTGGAGGCCGCCGACCTCATCCACCTCCGTGACGTCAATGGCGAGCTTCACTGCATATTTTCCCACGTGCTGGTGCAGGAAGCGGTGCGCGGCTTGATTCCTGCGGCGCAGGCGGTCTGCTTGCACAAGCAGATTGTAACGGTCCTTGAGGAACAGTTCTCCCAAGTCGTGGACGCTGCCCCCGAGCGTTTCGCTCAGCTGTATGCTGCAGCAGGAGCGCACGCGCGGGCGATAGCGCTGTTCGAGCGTGCGGCGCAACGGGCCGCAGCGAGCTCGGCGCACCAGGAGGTGAGCGCGAACATCCAAGGGGCGCTGCTACTGCTCCACACTATGCCAGCCGGCGTGGGTGCCGAAGTCGAGAGGCGATTGCGTACCGCCTTGGGTCCTTCGCTCATGGCTAGCGAGGGCTGGAGCGCCGCGGCCGTAGCGATGAACCTGACCCGTACCCACGCGTTGGGCGAGAGCCGTCATGCCTTTCAAGATCTCTGGGGTCAGTGGGCTCACGGCATCGTGACTCACGATGCCGACGCGGTGCGCGGTGCGCTCGCCGACATTGCACGACTTCCGCATTCTACCGAGCAACGATTCATCGCGCTTTCGACTGAGGGCGTGACTGCTTTCTATCGCGGTAAGTTCGCGACCGCACGCCGCTACCTCGAGCAGGGGGTTGCAATGCTCCCATTGGCGGGCCGAACGGCGATGTGCACCGACACGCTAGACGGTGAAATCGCTCGCGCGTGGGGCTGTGAATTCGTAGTCGCCGCCGCTATGCACTTGTCGTGGATGGAAGTACTTGTTGACGCGCCCGTTGGCTGATCTTCCGACGGCAGTGGAGCGACCGTCTGGCTGATGTCCATCTTCTACTCGCCCCAGCGCCGCGCCAAGTGACGATGGGCATCGAGGCGACGCGGTAGGTGGTCAGATCCCCCCGGCCGCCGCGTGAGCCAATGTGATGGCCATCGGGCCCGAGCGCGAGTAAGGGGGGGCGCGGAAGGAGAGCACCGTCGCCATAGGCGACGAAGAGGGCGCTTCTTTCGCGGGACTCGCCCTCTCCGTCGTGCTTCGCACCCCTGAAGACACGAAGCGTAGAGAGATTTGTCGCGAGCGCGCGAGGAATCAAGTCTTGGAAGGAAGAAATGCCGACGTGCGCCGAGGCGCGGCCGGGGTCGTGCCCTCGCTGCGATGCTGCGGCACAGCCGGTGGGCAGGCGTCTGGTCATCGTCGGCCACGGCATTGTGCAACGGCAGGTTCTTGGCCCCGAATCGGCCGACGGGGTCCCCGCACAGCTCGTGGTGCAGCTTCGGCGCTATCGCTGCCGCGCATGCAAAGCGATCCTGATGGTCGGCCCGCGAGGTCTCGTTCGTCGTCGCTGGTACGGCGCCGGAGCGATCGCGGCGGCGCTGACGCTCTACGCGAGCGGCGCAACGAGCGGGTCGACGCGCGCGCGCGTCAGCCCCGTGCAGGTCGTGGGCGTTTCCGCCGTCGAGCGGTGGGCGACGCTCGTTCGTTGGATCGAAGCGGCGCGGAGTGGCGCGCTGTTCGGCGTAGGGGGGCTCGAACAGCTCGGGCGGCGCAGCGTCGCCGACCAAGTCGTGCATGCGCTCGCGGCACGCGGGGGCTGGCAGTTCGGTGACGATCTAGCAGGGCGCGCGTTCGACGGAGCCTCGATCGCGGCGTGAAGGGCCGCATCTGCGGGCGCGGACGGCGCGCCCACGCTGACGTGCAGCACGAGCCGGCATGCCGGAGCGTTTGCGCTCCACCGAAGAGGATCGGGCACGCGCGATCGCGATGCCGGCAAGAGACCCATCGCGGGCGACGAACGGCCCGCGAAGGAGATCGGATGGAACCATTGACCCCCAAGAATCACGGTGAACAGGTCGCGGTCTTTCGCCACGGCCTCATCGGCGAGCTCGCCGTCCGCGAGCTCGACCACGGCGAACGCACCGCGTTGCTTCAACGCGTCAGCGAACAACGCGTGCGCCCTCCGGGCAGCGACACGACGCGGTGCTATTCGGTCCCGACGCTCGAGCGATGGCTGTACGCGTTCAAAAAAGGTGGTCTCGAAGCGCTCGTACCTCGCGGCCGTGGTGACCGCGGTCGCGGTCGCGACCTCAACCCTGAGCTGCGCGAGCTACTTTGCGACATCCGCCGCGAGCACCCGGACGTGAGCGTGACGCTGATGCTTCGCACGCTGCGTGCCGACGGACGCGTCGGTGCCGAGGTGACCGCGTGCACCGTGAGAAGGATGCTCGCCGAGCGCGGGTTGACGCGCACGGCGGCCATCGATGGCAGCGGAGGCAAGACCCGTCTGCGATGGCAGGCCGAGCGCCCGAGCGCGCTATGGCATGGCGACGTCTGCCACGGTCCGACGCTCACGCTCGGCGGCAAGCGCACGCCGGTGCGGGTGCACGCGCTGCTCGACGATGCTTCGCGCTTCGGCGTCGCCTTGCGTGTGTTCCGCGACGAACGTGAAGAGACGATGCTGTCGCTTTTGGCGCAGGCCATCATGGAGCACGGCAAGCCCGATGCCCTGTACTTCGATAATGGTGCAACCTACCGAGGGGCCATGTTGCAGCTCGTCTGCGCCCGCCTCTGCATCACGCTGCTGCACGCCAAACCCTACGATGCCCCTGCTCGCGGAAAGATGGAGCGCTTTTGGCGACGGATGCGAGAGGAGGCGCTCGACCACATCGGCGAGGTCGCGTCGCTCGCCGATGTCGAGCACAAGCTTCGCACCTGGCTCAGCCGCTTCTACCAGTGCACTGCGCACGCCGGGATCCTCGGCCGCGCCCCCGCAGCCCGGTTTGCCGAGGGAGACAAGGTCCGCGTCGGCGAACAAGAGCTGCGCGATGCCCTCACCGTGCGCGTTCGGCGGCGCGTCCGACGCGACACCACCGTCAACGTCGGCGGCACCGTCTACGAAGTCCCGCTCGGCTACCTCGCAGGGCACGTCGTCACGATTGCCACCAGTCTCTTCGATCGCCAACTGCCCGCTCTCGAGCTCGAAAACAAGCGCATCCCGCTCGTCGTCGTCGATCCACTGCAGAACGCGACGAGGAAACGACCGCCACGCCGACCGATAGCCGACAAGCCCGAGCACCCTGTCGACTTCGATCCGAGCCATACGCTCGCGCCGAACCCCGAGGAGGTGTCCGATGGCGAGCTCTTCTGATCTGGCCGCCTTCGGCTTGCGCTGCTGGCCCTTCAGCAAGGAGATCGACGACGCTGAGCTGTGGCTTCCTGACAGCAAGGCGGCGCTCGTTGCCGATATCCAGGAGGCGCTCGGCGGTCACCACAGCGTCATCCTGCTCGGTGAACCCGGCGTCGGAAAGACCTGTGTACTGCGGGCGCTGCGGCGCACGTTGCCTCAGGCAGGCTTCCGACTGACCTACTGCCGCAACGCGACACTCGGCCGGCGGGACTTCTACCGCTATCTCTGCCACGCGCTCAATCTCCATCCCAGCTCGACGGCCGCCAACCTCTTTTTGGCCGTCGAGACGCACGTGCACGAGCTGCGGCGCGACAAGATCCATCCGGTCTTCCTGCTCGACGAGGCGCACCTGCTCCATCCCGATATGCTCGTGCATCTGCACATCCTGATGAATTACGAGTGGGACTCGAAGGCGCTGCTCTCGCTCGTGCTCGTCGGGTTGCCAGAGCTCGAAGCGAATCTCTCGCGGCGTGCGCATCGGTCGCTGCTCACGCGCATCCATCATCGCTTCCTGCTCTCGCCCGCGACGGTCGAAGACACCGCCGAATACGTGCGCTATCGGCTGGCCGCCGCCGGCACCGACCGCGCCCTGTTCCCCGACGACGCGCTCGCCACCCTGCACGAGCTGTCCCAGGGGGCGCTTCGCGAGATCGACCGGCTCGCGACGGCCGCGCTGCGGGAGGCCCTGCGGCGAAAGAAGAAACTCGTCGACCGCGAGCTCATGACTCGCGTGGCAGAGGCGCTCGTGCGCTTCGACTGAACGACGGGCCATCTCGGGCGGTGCCGCCATCCGCGGCGCCGCCTCGAGAAACATCACGCTGGCGCCGCCAACGCTCTCGCCACGATGGGCATCACGAAAGGACCGACCGTCGCGCCGGCGTGACGCCCATCGACCAGGCGGCGCGCAAAGACATCAACCAGCTGGCGCGCGCACAGGTGGCCTGCAACCTGCTCGTGCTCGCGCGCCATCTGATCGTCGCTTCCGCGTAGCTTCCCTTCCGCCTCGCTCGACGCAATTGGCTGGCGA
>DATEMX010000763.1:0-2878 GCA_035275365.1 Polyangiaceae bacterium
CTCGCGTGCCAGATCGGAATCAGGTGCAAGCCACGGTCGAAAGAGACCAAATTCGTCAGTTTCGAGTGAACGCGAAGATTTCGTTCGTTCTCGAAGGTTCCCGCAAGTCCTGAATTCTGTCCGGGCCACAGCGCGTAATTCGTTCCGAGATCGGCGCAAGAATATTGCCAAGCGAGCTCGAACCGTTCTTGTCTATCGACTGTGCGCACGAGCTCGATGCAACGCTTCTCCCCCGTCTGGGTGGTCTTCTTGGTGTCGTGTGCGGCGTCGCCGTTCCTGAAGCAGACGCCGCCTGCCGCCCCGACGACCAGCGACGCCAAGAGCGACGGCGAGGAAAGGGTTCCGCGAGGGGATACGCCTCTCGTGCGTTGGCTCTCGGCCCGCATGCCCAAGGGCGGCAAGCTCGTCGAGTCGTCGCCGGGCAACGTCGGCATCTTGCACACCGCCCAACCGGGCGAGTCGTTCGGCAAGGTGGCCGAAGCGTACGTCGATCTAACCGACATCTATTTCGCGCACGATCTCGCCAAGGCGATTCAGTCCGAGAACTCCATCGATAAGTCAGAGAGCTTGAAGGCCGGCGACCGCCTCAAGATTCCGGCTATCGTCCAGCGCGAACCGAAGTCCGCCGACGAAGAGCGTCTGGGGTGGCCGGAAGACAAGGCGCTGCGCGGGCTCTACGTACGCGGCGCCACCGCTGAGAGCAACTTGTACCTGCCGATGTTGGACCGGATGGTGGAGCGGCGGATGAACCTCATCGTCCTCGACGCCAAAGACTACGACGGCCTCGTCACGTACGCTTCGAAGGTACCGCTCGCCGTGGAGACGGGCGCGACGAAGAAGGCGCCGATCCGGGACGTGGCGCGGACGATTCGCTTTGCCCACGCGAAGGGCATTCGCGTGGCCATGAGGATCAGCTGCTTCGAGGACGAGTTCATGGCCAAGGCCAAGCCGAGCATGACGCCCCTCTCCAAATGGAAGCGGCCGTATCCCATTGGCTGGCTCGACCCCGCCAACCAAGAGGCGCGGGGCTACGTGATGGATCTGGCGAAGGAGGCGATGGACGCGGGGGTCGACGAGATTCAACTCGACTACGTCCGGTACCCCGTTCTCGGGATCAGGAACGCCGATTTCGACCTCACCAAGGGCAAGACGCCGAAGCCCATCGTCATTCGTGATTTCGTCCGTCAGGTGCACGAGCTCACCAAGGCGCGCAAGGTGCCCCTCTCGCTCGACATCTTCGGCGTGGTCGCCGATGGTCAGCCGCAAGACATCCAGGCCCTCGGGCAAGATCCCGCGCTCTTGGCGCCCGAGTGCGAAGCACTCTCGCCGATGGTGTACCCCTCGCACTACCGGCCGGGATACAGCGGATTCGAGATCCCCGGCAATCACCCCGAAATCGTCGGCATCGGGACCAAGAAAATCTTGAAGCAGCTGAAGAAGACGCCCGTCGTCGTGCGGCCTTGGCTACAGGCCGTCAACTACAACTCGCCGGACTACGGTCCTCCCTACGTGGCCGCCGAGGTTCACCATGCGAACGCGGCGGGCGGTACGGGCTGGCTCATGTGGAATCCTGCGCAGACCTATACGGTCACGTGGAGCGCCATTCCCCCCGCGAAGAACCCCGTTGAGTGACCCCCCGCGGCGCCGCTCGGCGGAGGCGGCGATCGCGGCCGGCGCGGCGCTCGGTTTGCTCTTGGGAGGCGGCCACGCGCGGGGTGCTAGGCGCCTTTCTTGCGGGCGGAGGTGTTGGGCACGAGCGCTTCCTTCAACCGATCGTTGGCGGCGCGCATGCGTTGAACCGAGCGCACCAGCGAAGGCGGCTGGGTTTTGCCGCCGCTCGGCTCGAACCGCGCGAGCTCTTTGCGGGTGTCGGCGTTGAGAACCACCGTGTTTCGACGGCCCTGGTTGGAGCGCGTCGCCGCGAGGGCCTTGGCGACAGCCAAGCCGTCGAGGGGCCCTTGGGGCTCTCGCTCGTCCTCTCGCGCTGCGTCCCATTCCACCAGGTAGCGAGGCATGAAATCCCTCCAGCAGAACTACGGAACTTTAACGATAACATCCTTTCCTCGGCAATGGAACCGCGTGATATAGCCCGCCCATGTCGAACGAAGCCATCACGACCCGGGAGAAAGACTTCGCCAAGTGGTACCAGGACGTCATCCGCCGTGGCGATCTCGCCGAACCGGCCGAAGTCGTCCGCGGGTGCATGGTCATCAAGCCGCACGGATACGCGATCTGGGAAAAGATCCAGGCCGGGCTCGACCATCGCTTCAAGGCGACGGGGCACAAGAACGCCTACTTTCCCTTGCTCATCCCCCTCAGCTTTCTCGCCAAGGAAGCGGCTCACGTCGATGGTTTCGCGATGGAATGTGCGGTCGTCACCCATTCGGGGCTTCGTGCGGTGCCCGGTCCGAACGGCAAGCCCACGCTGGAAGTGAAGAACCCGCTCGAAGAGCCCTACGTGATTCGCCCCACGAGCGAGACCATCATCGGGCACTATTTCGCCAAGTGGATCCAAAGCCACCGCGATCTGCCGCTCCTCATCAATCAGTGGGCCAACGTGATGCGGTGGGAGATGCGAACGCGGCTCTTTCTCCGGACGAGCGAGTTTCTCTGGCAAGAAGGCCACACCGCGCACTCCACCCACGCCGAAGCGCTCGAAGAGGTGCATCGGATGCTCGGCGTCTACGCCGAGTTTGCCGAGAACGTGATGGCGATGCCGGTCATCCGCGGCAAAAAAACGGACAACGAGAAATTTGCAGGTGCCGAATCGAGCTTCACCATCGAAGCGATGATGCAAGACGGCAAGGCGCTCCAGGCGGGCACGAGCCACGATCTCGGGCAAAACTTCGGCCGCGCGTTCGACGTGAAATTTCAGAGC
>DATEMX010000764.1:0-4804 GCA_035275365.1 Polyangiaceae bacterium
GACGAAAGCCCGACCCTTCGCAGCATGCGTGCATCGGGTGCTCGATCAAGTGGAAGCGTTGATCGGGCCACCGTAGGAGGCGCACCGGTACGCTCCGTGCTCGTCTCAACGACCGAGCATGATACTCGGTCACTTCGCCTGTCTCTCTTTTCGGGGCGGCGACAAGCGCCGCCCCGCCCCCGAAAAATCGCCGTTTTTCGAGGGCCCCACCCCACGTGGCACGCTTCGCTCGATGCGGAGAGGGTTCGCGAATCGCGAACAGTGATTTGGCGAGGCAAGATGAGGCCGTCCATTCTCATCGTCGACGACGACGAAGACCTTCGGGCAACGCTCGGAATGACGCTCGATGAGCTCTACGGCTGCGACTGGATCGGTGCACCGTCGGTCGACGGCATGATCGCCCTCGGCGACCGGGCCCTGTCATGCGCCGTCGCGATCCTCGACATCAACCTCGGACGCGACCAGCCGAGCGGCCTCGACGCCTTCGAGTGGCTGACGGCCCAGGATTTCGCCGGCCGCATCGTTTTTTTGACGGGGCACGCACGCTCGCACCCGCTCGTCGATGCGGCTCGCCGCGAGCAGCGGGCGAGCGTTTACGAGAAACCGCTCACGGTCGGCCAGCTCGGCAAGCTCATCGAAGCGCGGAGCGCCTAGTGCTCCGTGAGAGCGCGTCGCGCGAGAACCGAATCGCCGTTGCCTCCGCGCTGCTCAACATAGTCGGGATGAGCATCGACCTGGCGTTTTGGCGCGTCAGCTTTCACACGACGCCCGTCTGGCATCTCGCGTCGATGGGGTTCAGCGCCTTCATCTTCGTCCTCCTCGTGCCTCTGCGCGGCAAAGAATGGGCGTGGCTCGGCTCGGTCGCCTTTTTAGCCAACAACGTGATGATTGCGATCGCGCTCTGGGTCGGCGCAACCGCGCTCACGCCGCACGCCCCGCGGGGCGCGTCGTTTCAAGCGCAAAAGCTGGGAGCGCTGGCCGTGGCGCTCCTGGCGCCGCCCCTTTTGGCAGGTCTCGGTTCGATCGGCATCTTCGTGGGCTCGGCGGTGGCGCGCGACCTCACGTTGGCCGCAAACACGCGGGCCCGCTTTGCCGAAGAGCCATGGGCGACGTTGGCCTATGGTGCGTTCGCGGTGGGGCTGTACCTATACCGTCTCCACGCGCAACGGCTCGAACGGCGCATGCACGAGGCGCTCGCGGAGGCTCGTGCCTTGCAGCGCGTTTCCCGCGTGCTCCTGGCGATTCGCGATTTTTCCAACTCGCCGCTGCAGACGCTGCAGCTCACCACCGCGCTGCTTCGTCTGAGGCACGGAGGCGCGACCGACGTGGTCGACCGGATGGATCGGGCGCTCGCGCGGCTATGCCACCTGAATCAGGCCATGGCACGCTACGAATCGGAGGTCGACTGGCAGAGCGGCGAGGAATCGATGGATGCCATCGCCGTGCTCGAGCGAGAACGGTGGCCGTCGTGATGGCGCATCGCTCCGCCGTTCCGTTCTTGCCGCCCACCGTTGCTCCCGCCAAACGACAAGGGTGGGATACTGCCGCGTGGATCGCTTGCCTTTGGTTCGGCTGCGGGCGCGTCCCCATCGCGCCGGGCACGGCGGGGACGCTGGGAGCCCTGCCCCTCTACCTGTTGCTGAGGCCACTCGGCGCGGCGTGGGTCGCGATGGCCGCGCTGGTCGTTACTGTCATTGGCGTCGTGGCTTCGTCGCGCGTCGCGCGCATCGTCGGCCAAAAGGACCCACAGTTCATCTGCATCGACGAGGTCGCCGGCGTTCTGCTCACCTGGGTCGCGGCTCCCGCGAATTGGAAAGGGACGGTGCTCGGCTTCGTGCTCTTTCGCCTCTTCGACATGACCAAGCCTTTCCCCGCGCGAAGATGCGAGCGGCTCTCCGGCGGGCTCGGTATCGTGCTCGACGACATCGCCGCGGGCGTTTGGGGCGCGGCAGTTCTCGTAGCCTTGCGGTCCTTCGGCTGGATTTAACGCCCGGCGTCCTCTTTCGGCTCGCATGGCACCGCGAAGCCCATCGAGTCTTCGCACTGTTCGTTGGGATCCGCCACCACACCCGAACTCTGGTCCCGACCCTCTTGCAACGGTCGCTCGGGACGCGACGCCGATGCCGCCGGCGCGGTCCGTGCTTCGACCCGCGTTGCAGGGGCGAGAGGAGCTCTCCGAACGACGCTCGGCCGAGACGGCAACGCCCCCCTCGGAGCCCGCTTCGAACCTGCATCTTTGACCTCCACGTGGGGCACGGACGCGATCGTTGCGCCGGCGACCGCGGACGCGGCAACGAGCGGCCTAGCCGCGGACGCGGCGACGAGCGGCGCGACGGCCGCCTGCGGTAGCCTCGCCGTGAGGGTGACCAAGGGCGCCTGGACGGCTGCGGATCGCGGCGCCTTATCGGGCGAACGCTTGGCTACGATGCTCACCAGCAACGCACCGACGACCGCCAGCGCGCCGATCCAGCCAGCTCGACGCGCCGCGGTGACGAAGGGTGCCGCCTTGGCGCTGGGGCTCGTCGCAGCGTACTCGATCACGACCCGAGGCCGCGGCGCGACGCTCGGAGCATCGCCTTCCGATCGGTCGACGGCGATTCCGCGGAGCGAACCCAAGCTCGACGGCTGCCTGTGCGAGCCGCCCGGACCTTCGGGCTCGTCGGGCCGCAAGAGTTTGAGCGCTTGGTGCGCCTCGATGAGCCGTGCGCGCCGCTCGCTCGCGCGGCTGCCCAAGAGCCCTTGGAGATAGGTAGCCACGCGCGCCTCGAAGCCTCTCGCAAAGCACCTGGGCGTCGCCTGCTCGAGCGCCTTCTGCAGCTCGTCGGCCGAGCCCCAGCGATCTTCGGGCGATCGCTCGAGGGCCTTCAACACCACGCTCTCGAGCTCGGGCGAGTAGCCAACGGCAAACGATGAAGGCGGCACCGGCTCCTTCAGGCGAATGTTGCGGAGCGTCTCGGCGGCGTTCGAGCCGCGAAACGGATGGCGGCCCGTGGTGATGAGGTAGAGAAGAACGCCCATCGAGAAAATGTCGGCGCGGCGATCGAGCGGCAGCGCGTTGATTTGTTCGGGGGCCATGTACGCGAACTTACCTCTGAGCTCCCCCTCTTCGGTCCACCCGGTGGCGCGCGCTCGGGCATTGCCGATGCCGAAGTCGACGACCTTGGCGCACCCTGCATAGGTCACGAGCACGTTCTGCGCCGAGATGTCGCGGTGCACGAGGCCGAGCAGCGATCCCGACTCGTCGCAGAGCTCGTGCGCCGCGTGGAGTCCCTTGCATGCCTGGCCGATCAGGTTGACGGCGATGGGCAGTGGAACCCCGCCGCCATCGATCGCGCGGGTCATGATGTAGTTGAGGGATTCGCCTTCGACCCATTCCATGACGACGTAGGGGTTGCCGTCGTGTTCTCCGAGCTCGAGCGTGCCGACGACGTTGGGATGATGGATCTGCGAGGCGAACCGAGCTTCTTCGAGGAATGGCCGACCCATACACGAATCCTCGACGGAGCTCGGTGAGATCGTCTTGATGGCGACGGTCTTTTGAGTGCCGCGCTTCCCCCGCAAACGAGCGGCCCACACCTGCGCCTGGCTACCGGTTGCCACGGGGAAAAGGAGCTCATAGGGCCCGAACCGTTCGCCTGCCCGTAGATCGGTCATCGTTTGCTTTTCCAAATCGAAGCGGAGCTGTTCAATTCGGCTGACACTGCTCTCTGGAACCCATGCGGTCTAGGTCCTTGTGTTTTCGTCCGCCCCCAAATCCGCCGACAAAAACAGGTACCCCCAGGCAACGGCAGCGGCGCGGCTCGACTTAACCTGCGCCGGCCCTTTTGTTGCTCCGCCGCCGAGACACCGAGTCGTGTTACGGGTGGAAAAAGATGGCTGAGCACCTGCGCCTACAACGACGACCTCGAACGATTTTCGCGGTCATGACGGTGATGCTGGCGTTCGCTGGAGCGTCCTGTGTCGCGCCGGAAGGCAAGGTCGCCGATGCGCGGGGCGACGCGGGCGCGGGGTCGACCTGGTGCGACGTGCTCGGTGTCTTGGAGGCCAAATGTCAGCGTTGCCATCGCGAGCCTCCTGACCACGGCGCGCCATTTCCACTGATGACGTATGCCGACACCCAGGTCAGGAAGGGCATCCTGATGAGTCTGGTGCAGTCGATGGTCCTCGAAGAAGTCGCCGCCGATCGCATGCCCGCGGCCTTCGTCGTGCTCGATCCGCCCGTCGAAGCGCTCACGATCGCCGAAAAGAACGTGCTTCTCGGATGGTCGGAGACGGCGCCCAGCAGCCTCGACTGCCCCTGAAGGGGCGCTTCGAAACCGTGGGGGCGCGGCCTCCGTAGTACACTCCGTCAGGCGCTACGCCGAATGTCGGAGCATTTCCATGAGACTCTCACAGTCACTTCGGTTCTTGGGTACGCTGCTCGCCGCTTCGCTGGTGCTCTTGTTCGCGTGGGCGTGTGTTGCGCGGCCCACAAAGAATACCGGAAGAACACCCGTCACCAAAGGGTCCGCCATGATCGAAAACCGCAAATACGACAAGCCCAACGACGCCGATCTAAGGAAGCGGCTACGTCCGCTCGAGTACGAGGTCACTCAGCACGAAGGTACCGAGCCCGCGTTCCGCAACGAATTTTGGAACAACCACGAGGCCGGTCTCTACGTCGACATTGCCAGCGGCGAGCCGCTCTTCAGCTCCCTCGACAAGTTCGATTCGGGGACGGGCTGGCCGAGCTTCACCAAGCCGGTCGAAGGCGACCGCGTCACCACGCGCAGCGACCGCGCCTACGGCACGGTCCGCACCGAGG
>DATEMX010000765.1:0-4398 GCA_035275365.1 Polyangiaceae bacterium
CGGTTACCTCGCCCCTCGAGGTCATCATCGAGATGACCGATGCGTGGGAGCCGACGAGCATCGTTTCTCACGGTGTGCACGCCGGGCGTCGTCGTCGACGAAGGGTGCCGCCCTCGCGACGGTGGGCCGCCGCCGCGTGCACGCTGGGGCTCGTGACGGTGGCGCCGACGGTGTCGATGATTCGTCCCCGGGTGACCGTGCTCTACGAGAACGCCATCTTGCAGCTCGCGCGCGAGTCTCGTCGGCACACCTCGCCGATGCCGCCGCCGTCCGCCCGTCCTCGCGGCGCGCAGCCCAAGGACCCTCCCCTGGATTCCACCGCACAGCGATAGATGGCCGGGGCTATGTCCCGTGGGAGGCGATCTCGTCGCCATATGATCCGCCGCCCAGCTCGCTGAGGCGTGCTACATCCAAGCGCGACCGGCTTGCGCCGGGCGGCCATGGTGCACTTCAAAATTTGCGGCATCACGTCTCTCGAAGACGCCGACCTCTCGATCGCCGCAGGCGCGAGCGCCATCGGCTTGAACCTGGTGCCGAGCTCACCGCGATTCATCGACGTCGGTTTGGCCAAACGCCTCACCCAGCACGTGGGTACGCGGGCGCTCGTGGTCCTCGTCGTCGCCGATCTATCCTTCCAAGAGATGCTCGCGCTTCGCCAAGCGACCGGGGCCAAGTGTCTGCAGCTCCATGGCGGTGAATCCAACGACGTGCTCGCCGGCTTGTTGCCCCACGCCTACAAAGCCGTGCGCGTGGGCTCGCCCGCCGATGTGGAGAGCGCGCGCCGATTCTCGGGCGAGCACCTCTTGGTCGACGCGAAGGTCCCCGGAAAGCTCGGAGGCACGGGGCATACCGTGGATTTTTCGCTCGTGGCGCCGCTCGCCCGCGGGCGAAAGCTGACGCTCGCGGGAGGTCTCCATCCGGGCAACGTCGCCGACGCCATCGCCAAGGTGCGTCCGTTCTGCGTCGACGTTGCCAGCGGCGTCGAAGTCGAGGGCACCCCTCGCAGGAAAGACAAAGCCAAGTTGCGCGCGTTCGGCGCGGCCGTTCGCGCGCAAAAGATGCTAGAACCGGCCTCGTGACTTCGACCCTAAGGCGCGTCGCTCCAACGATCGACGCAAGACTCGCAGTGTAACGGGCATGTTTCGCGCGGCGCCGCTCCAGCGAACGTTCGAAGCCGCCTTGCGCGATCTCGAGGCGCGCGAGCCGGCCGTGCGCGCGTCGGCCGCGACGGATCTCGCCGAGCACGCTCCTCGCGCGCGTTCCAAAGTCTTGTCGATGCTCGAGCAGGCGCTCTGCGACAAGGCGCCCGAGGTGCGCTCGGCCGCGGCCATCGCGCTCGCGGACGTGGGCGGCGTCGAGGCGCTCCCTTCGCTTCTCTTCGCCGTCGAAGACGATCATCCGCACGTCCGACAGATGGCCTTGTCGGCGGTGGGCGAGCTCGGCGATCCTCGCGCTCGCGAGCGCCTTCGCCGCGCGCTCGGCGATGAACGCCCCGAAGTGCGGTTTCAAGCCGTCATCGCGTTCGCGCGCGTCGCCCCCGACGAGGCCATGGACGCGCTCATCGCCGCCACGCACGACGGCGATCCGAGCATCCGCTACATCGCCATTCGTTGCGCCGAAGAACGCGTCGAAGAAGGCGGCGGAGCGATGCCCGAAGCCTTCTTGGCGCGCGCGCGTGAGCTCCTCGATGACACGAACGACGCCGTACGCGTCGGAGCCGCCATCGTGCTCACCCGCTCGGGCGATCGGCGCGGCGTCCCCTTGCTCGTCGACGTCGTGCGCGGCCTCACGACCACCGCAGAGGCAGAGGACGAGGCCATGGCCGTCGAGCTCATGGGCGAGCTCGGCATCGCCGAAGCGTCGCCGCACCTCGAACGGCGCGCTTTCGGTCTCCTCAGTCTTCGCGAAGGCCGCTTCGCTTGGCAGGCCATGGTCGCCTTGGCGCGTCTCGGTCACGCGAAGGCGCGCGGCCGCATCCTCCGCGATCTCCACTCGTGGTCGCGCGACAAACGCACGCTCGCGGTCGCTGCCGCGGGACGCGCGCTCGTCGTCGAAGCGCGTCCGTTCATCGAGGCGATGCGGGGCGACGAGTCTCGCGCCGAATGCGCGGCCGTCGAGCTGGCGTTGCAACAATTCGATCGAGCGGGTCTTGGGCGGCTCACCCAGGGAGCTGCGACTTGAAGCGCACCGACGGGCCGCTGCCCAGTGGCTTCATGAACCACGACTACGTCCTGACCTTCTCCATCAAGAATGCCGTCAAAGCGGAAAAATTAATCGATCTCTGCAAAGGGCCGTGGCAAGGCGAGGAAGTAACCGCTTTCACTTGGGAGATCGCGAACGATCTGACCCCCGATCAAATGGAGCGCCAGATTTTGGAGCTCCTAGAGGACGGGGACCGCGCGGCGTACTACTATTTGTCGGATACAAAGCGGATTTTTCGTGTCGTTTTGAGCTAAGAAAGACCGGCTCGCTTCTCTTGCACGTCGAAGTCACGGAGGTTTCAATGTCCAAAATTTCATGGGCTGGTCTTGGTTTGATGGTGTTCGGCGTAGGAGCTTTGCAGTCGGTCGGCTGCTCTTCGACTTCGAATACACCGGCAGCTGGCGATGCAGGCACGATGAGCGGTGGGGAGTGTCTCTGCACGATCACCGAAACGGCGAAGGGGATAACGTGCACCATCGAGAACGCGAGGGTCACCCCCGCAGCGGGCCAGACTTGCGACGCCGCCTGCAAAGCTTCGCCGCTGTCGTGCACGACGACGGGTCCCGTCGAAATGCGCATGGCGACCGGCGTTCCGGCGACGGGTATGACCACCGACGGCGGTTCGACGCGCACTGATGCCTCGGGTGCGGGTCCGGGAACCGTGGGTTCGCCCTGCGCGAGCTCGGCCTCGTGCGCCAAAGGCCTCACTTGCCTTGGCCCGAGCGACAACCTCGGCCCCGGTCTCGGCTTTCCCAACGGGGTCTGCACGGTCGATTGCACGACCAGTCCCTCGATCTGCGCGCCGCTCAACGGAGTGTGCGTGAACTTCGAAGACTCGCCCACCGCCAAGGGATACTGCATGGAGGCGTGCTTCTCCGGACCGCCGGCAGCAGGCGAGAACAAGTGCCATACGCGCCCCGACACGGCGTGCGAACCGCTCGACGCCGCCGGCATGGTCCAAGCGTGCTTGCCGATTTGCACCGACGACGGCGACTGCGGCGGCACGCGCAAATGCGATCTCGGCACCGGTTTCTGCAGAGACATGGTCCCGACGGGCGATCCGGTCGGCACTCCGTGCATGGCCAACACGCCGGCGACCACGCCGGAAACGTGTCTAGGGTTCTGCTCGGCCTTGCCGGGCACCAAGCCGGTCGAGGGCGGACCACCCGTTCCAGGTCGTTGCACGTCGCTCTGCACGATCGGCGTCAGCGTCGAAGGCTGCGGCTACCGAACGGGGCCGGCCAACGTCGATCCGCCCTTCGGTGCCTGCGTGCTCGTCACCAGCGAGAACCCGGGCGCTGGCGACGTCGGTCTCTGCGCCCAGCTTTGCGACACGGTTGCCGACTGCAAGGTCAAGGGGCCGGGTTGGGTCTGCGACATGAGCCTGAAGAACCGCTTCAAGCACGGCGTGTGCCTCTACCAGCCCGATGCGGACGCGGCACCGCCGGCGCAAGACGCTGCCGCGCCGCCGGCGCAAGACGCTGCCAGCGGCGGTTAATCGCTCCGCGCCCCGCGCTTTCTCGCGATCACCGCGCGGTCCTTGACCGCGCGGGAGGGTCGAATAGCATCGCGGCCCGATGAGCTTGGCCATGACGAACGACGAAGAGCCGGCGGATCCGTCCGATCTCGGACTTTTCGGCGTTCTCGGTGAAGACGGCAAGGTGTCGGCTGAGCTCTTGGGCTTGGTGCCGCCCGACGGCCTGGCGCTTCGGATGCACCGCGAGATGGCGCGGGTACGGCGCCTCGATCAGCGCATGGTCACGCTTCAAAGGCAGGGCCGCGTCGGCTTCTACGGCGCTTGCACCGGCCAAGAAGCGGCGGTCGTAGGGGCAGGGCTCGCCGTGGGGCACGACGACTGGGTGTTCCCCGCGCTCCGCGAAAATGCCGTGATGATCGTGCGCGGCTTTCCGCTCGCGCTCTACGCCGCGCAGATTTACGGCACCTCGGCCGACGTGCTGAAAGGGCGCCAAATGCCGGCGCACCCCAGCTCGCGCAGCGTGAACCAGGTCTCGTGGTCGAGCTGCATCGGCACGCAGTTGCCCCAGGCCGTGGGCGCCGCGTGGGCGGCCAAGCTCAAGGGCGATCCCGTGGTGGTGCTCGCGTTCTTGGGCGACGGCGCCACGAGCGCCGCGGATTTTCACGCCGCGCTCAACTTCGCGGGCGTCTTTCACCTGCCGGTCGTCTTCGTCTGCCAGA